>JAZSFV010000055.1:0-17971 GCA_045532395.1 Acutalibacteraceae bacterium | reverse complement strand
TACATATTTTTTTGATAAAATAAGATGATAATATGTATTTTGCATAAGGAGGAATTATTTTGACAGATGCAAGAACACTGGCTTACATAAATTTGTATGCTGTACTCGGTTCTCTTGAAAACCTTTGCGAGTTAAGCGAAGAAGCAAGAAACCTTGTTAAAACATCAAAACCTGTTGCAATCGGCTTTGATGTGAAAGGCGGACCCAGCGCAACACTTACATTTACTGATGGCAGATGTAAACTCACTTCAGGCTGTGAAAAATGCAACGTAAAGCTTCCGTTTTCTTCATGCGAGAAATTCAACGGACTTATTGACGGCACGGTAACACCTATTCCCTCAAAAGGTTTTACTAAAATTTCATTTTTGCTTAAACAGTTTACACCTCTTACAGATATGCTTTCAAAGTATATGCGTCCGACAGAAGAAGACCTTAAAGATGAAAAATTCTTTGAACTGAGCACAAATCTTCTTTTCTACACAATCGCAGGCGCAATTTCACAGATTGGTAACAACGATGAAATCGGCAAATTCAGCGCACATCATATTCCTGACGGCGTTGTTAAAATTGCAATTTCAGGCGGTCCGTCTGCTGCAATTGAAGTCAAGGACCACAAACTCACAACTGTTAAAGAGAATCCCGAAAAATTCCGTGCTCTTATGGAATTCGGCTCAATGAAACTTGCTCATGACCTTTTCGATGGCAAGGTTAACGCTATTGCTAAAGTAGGCGAGGGCGAAATCATCATGCGCGGTATGATTAACATGATTGATAACATCAACAGAATTCTCGACAGAGTAGCACTGTATCTTGCATAAGGGGGATTTTTAACTATGGCTTTTAAAATTAATGATTATACAAAAAGTAACGAGCTTTTCAAAAGAGCAACAAAAGTAATTCCCTCAGGTGTTTACGGTCATTTAGGTCCTGCTGAAGGTAACTTTATCCCCGTAAGTGCATGGCCTTTCTTCTCAGAAAGAGCAGAAGGTGCTTATTTCTGGGACGTTGACGGCAACAGATTTATTGACTATATGTGTGCATACGGTCCGAACATTTTGGGATATAACGACCCTGATGTTGACGCTGCAGCTTTTGAACAGGCTAAACTGGGCAACTGCACAACTTCACCCTCATATAAAATGGTTGAGCTTGCTGAATTGCTTGTTGACACAGTTAACTGTGCAGACTGGGCTTTCTTTGCAAAGAACGGTAACGATGCAACTTCATGTGCAGTTTTAACTGCAAGAAACGCAACTCACCGCAAAAAGATTATTTTCGTAAATGGTTTCTATCACGGCGTTTCTGCATGGACACAGAAGATTGACTACCCGGGCGTGCTTCCCGAAGACGTTGCTAACAACCTTTATGTTGATTGGAACGATATTCCCGCCCTTGAAAAAATTGTTGCTGAAAACAAAGGCGAAATTGCTGCGTTTATTTCAACACCTTACATGCACGGTAACTACAAAGACAACGAACTTCCTCAGGACGGTTATTGGCAGAAGGTACGTGAAATCTGTACAAGAGAAGGCATCGTTCTTATCGTAGACGACGTTCGTGCAGGCTGGAGACTTGACCTTAAAGGCTCTGACCATTACTACGGCTTTGAAGCAGACCTTATCTGCTTCTGTAAAGCACTTGCAAACGGCTGGAACGTTTCTGCAATCTGCGGTAAAGAATGGCTCAAAGATGCAGTCAGCGGTCTTTCTTACACAGGCTCTTATTGGATGAGTGCAGTTCCTTTTGCGGCTGCAATCAGAAATATCAATAAACTTAAAGAAATTGATGCTCCTAAACTTTTAAGAGAAAAATCAGTCAAACTTCTTGACGGTCTTAAATCAGCAGCAGACAACAACGGCTTCAATCTTGTTGTTTCAGGTGAGCCTTCACTGTTCTATTTAAGAATCGCAAATGACGACAGCATGATGATTCATCAGGATTGGGTTGCTGAAATGGTTAAACGCGGAATTTTCATTTCAAGCCATCATAACCACTTCATGAACGCTGCAGTTTCAGATGAAGACATCAAACACACACTTGAAGTTGCTGATGAAGCATTCAAAGTTACAAAGAAAATGCACCCGGAAGCATTTTAAATAAAAATTAAGCAGGGAGGAAAATAAAATGCCATTATCAAAATCAGAATGGTTGGCTCTCGAAAAGAAAGCCCACGAACTCCGTAACCTCTGCCTTGACACAACTTATTGGGCAGGCAGCGGCCATATCGGCGGCGGTATGAGTGTTATGGACATGATGACTGTTCTTTATCACAAATATCTCAACATTAAAGTTGAAGACCCCAACTGGGAAGACAGAGACCGCTTTATTTTAAGTAAAGGTCACTCAGGTATTGCTTATGCACCCGTACTTGTTGACAAAGGCTTTAACGACCCTGAACAGCTTAAAACTTTCAACCTTTCAAATTCAAAAATGGGTATCCATCTTGACTCAAACAAGGTTGTAGGCGTTGACGCTTCAACAGGCTCTCTCGGTCACGGTCTTTCAATCGCTCTCGGTACTGCTCTTGCAGCAAGAGTTCTCGGCAAAGACTACAAAACATACTGCATCCTCGGCGACGGCGAATGTGACGAAGGGTCAAACTGGGAAGCAGCTATGGCAATCGCTCATTACAATGCAACAAACGTAATTTCTTTTGTTGACCGTAACAAATGTATGATTGACGGCCGTACAGAAGACGTTATGAAACTTGAACCCTTTGCAGATAAATGGCGCGCATTCGGCTTTATCGTAAAAGAAGTTGACGGTCATAACTTAAGTGAACTCTGCGACGCTATCGACTTTGCTCTTAACGAAGCAGACAGACCCGTTATGATTATCGCAAACACAGTCAAAGGCGAAGGTATCGACTTTATGGCAGACGATTATCATTGGCATTACGGTGCTATTGATGAAGCAAAATACAACCAGGCAAAAGAAAGCCTTGAAAAATATTATCAGAAACGTGTAGCACGTGCAGAAAAGGAGGGTGTATAATATGGCAGGCGGAATTTCATATACAGCTCTTGAATCAACAGAACTCTCAACAGCCGAAATTTATGGCCAGACTCTCGTAGAATTGGGTAAAGAACACCCTGAAATCGTTGGTCTTACTGCTGACCTTGGCGGTTCAACAAAAATCGGTGCATTCGGAAAAGTTTTCCCTGACCGTTTCTTCAACGTAGGTATTGCAGAACAGAATATGTTCGGTATCGCAGCAGGTATGGCAAAAGCAGGTCTTGTGCCTTTCCTTTCAACATTTTCTGTTTTCGCATCTCTCAGAAGTGCTGACCAGCTTCATACAGACATCTGCTATCAGAATGTAAATGCAAAAATCATTGCAACACATTCAGGTACATCTTTTGGTCAGGCAGGCTCAACTCACCATGCAATCTGCGACCTTGCAGTTGTTCGTTCAATGCCTAATGTTACACTTATCTGCCCTGCAGACGGTGTTGAAACTGCAGAAGCAGTTATGGCTGCTTACGAAAACAAAGGCCCGTACTATATCAGAATCAACCGTGGCTTTGACCGTGTTCTTTACGGCAAAGATTACCCCAGAGAATACAAGTTCGAAGTTGGTAAAGCTATCGAAGTTAACCCTGGTACAGATATTACTGTTATTGCTTGCGGTTCTTGCGTATTCCAGGCTTATCAGGCTGCAAAATTCCTTGAAAATGCAGACGGACTTAAAGTTCGCGTTCTTGATATGCACACAATCAAACCTATCGATAAAGAAGCAATTCTTAAAGCAGTTATGGACACTCGCCGTATTATCACAGTTGAAGACCATAACGTTATAGGCGGTCTCGGCTCTGCAGTTGCAGAAGTTATGGCTGAAGCAGGTAAAGGCTGTGCATTCACACGTCTTGGTATTCAGGATGAATTTGCACCTATTGGTCTTCATGAAGATATTATGTCAAGCCTTGGTATTGACTGTAACGGTATCATCAACGCTATCCGTGAAGCTATGAACAAAGACTTTGAAGAGGACGACAACTGGGACGACGAAGTTTAATTCTGATTTCTCAGTCCTACAGAAAGGAATGGTTTTATTATGGCAAGCGAAGTTGTATTGACCAACAAAATATTTCTTAATGCTGTTTTGCCTCTTGTGAAAGTTATTGCAAACGATGTGCCTAATCTCTCTAAAAAGTTTGAAGGCATGAACGCTGTTTTTCAGGTAAGTGCGCTTGACCCCAACGTAGAAGGCGGTAAAGTTGCAACTCACTTTGAAGTTGTTGACGGTGAATGGACAGTTAAAAACGATCAGGTTGCAGAAAACCCTGACGTTGACCTTGAGTTTAAAACTCTTGAAGCCATGAACAGTTTCTTCAAAGGCAAAATCGGTCCTGCAACATTACCGAAAATGAAAGGTGCTATCAAGAAAACAAAAGTATTTATGGCACTCCTCATGACACTTCTTAAAATGTCTTCACTTCTTACTGCAAAAGCTGCTCCCGAAAAAGAAGAAGATAAAGTTCTTATGGTTAAATGTTTCTTCTATCTTCTTTCTGCAGGTATCAGTCAGCTTAACAAACAAGGTCACCAGGCTATCCACGACTGGACAAGTAAAAGCCCTGACAGAGTTTATGCATGGGCAGTTGACGGACATCCGGAAGTTTCAGCTTACCTTCGCATAAAAGCAGGTAAATCACGCTCAGGCAGAGGCGTTTATAAAAGAGCAATGCCTTTCTTTACAATGCGTTTTGACACTCTTGACAGTGCTCTCGGCATTCTTCTTTCAACAGACGATATGCTTGAATCAACAAAGAAAGGTAAACTCATCATGGACGGTGCACCTGAATTCGGCGCACAGATTGGTGA
Source organism: Acutalibacteraceae bacterium (assembly GCA_045532395.1). Lineage (GTDB taxonomy): Bacteria > Bacillota > Clostridia > Oscillospirales > Acutalibacteraceae > SIG575. The sequence continues at coordinate 13,147 of JAZSFV010000055.1, read as the reverse complement.
ATATATGCTCACAGTTGCAGCATACGCACAGTAAAAATTTAAATTAATGAATTTGGCAGGTTTTTCGCGTCGGAGTACCTTTGTACACCATCCGTGTAAAACCTGCCGTTTTTACGTTTTCTCGACGATTTTAAATTTTCAGAATAACTTTTTAATGATACATTAAATCATAATTTATCACTTTTTAAAAATTTGCAGGTGGAGATGCTTACAAGAATGAATGTGACAATTAACACCATCCATTTGACACATTCAATAATCTTCAAAACTTTTGAACTGCATTTTATTGTTGAAATAAGGCACATTATGTGATGAAGCATGTTCAGACTCCTTTCAATAAAATTCCATGGGCGATGGATGGGATTGACTCTCCCTGCATTACGGAAGTGGGGGATAATAAAGCACCCGTTGCGACAAAAAGAACGTTTTTCAGTTCTCCGCCTGCAAGTTGTCTGTAAATTAAAGAATTTAAAATGCTGCCTGAGCATCCGCACCCTGAACCGCCTGCGTGAACATCTTGTTCATTACGGTAAAACATCATTTTTCCGCAATCGTTGTGGACGGGGGAAATGTCGATATTATAGTCTTTTTTCATAAGCTCCCACAAAAGCTCGCTACCGGTAAAACCAAGGTCGCCTGTTAAAATCAGGTCGTAATCTTCAGGTGTTGTTTTTGTTTCACTTAAAAAATTAAAAATTGTATCAGCTGCGGCAGGTGCCATGGCGGCTCCCATGTTGTTGGCATCTTTTACGCCTAAATCTCTCACTTTGCCGAAAATTACACTGTCGACCGCCACATTCCCGCCATCTTTTTCAATCACTGATGCGCCGGCGGCGGTGCATGTTCTTTGTGCGGTGGGGGTGCGTTGCCCGCCATATTCAAGGGGATAACGGAATTGTTTTTCGCTTGAACAGAAATGCGATGATGTGGCACAGACGGCTCTGTTTATTACTCCGCCTGAAACAAAAACGGAAGCTGTTGCAATTGCAAGGGCCATGGTTGAGCAGGCTGAATACATACCGATAAAGGGTATTGATAAATCACGTATGGAAAAAGTGGAGCCTGTGCATTGGTTTAAAAGGTCGCCTGCAAAAAGCAAATCAAAATCTTGTTTTTTATATCCTGATTTTTGGATTGCGGTTTCGATTGCAAATTTCTGCAAAGCACTTTCTGCCTTTTCCCATGAGTCTTCACCTAAAGTGGCATCGTCAAAAATTTTATCAAATTCATCTTTTAAAGGACCTTTCCCTTCTTCTTTGCCGACACACGATGCGGCAGCAGTTATGAATGGGGGATTTTCAAATTTTATAACTCTTTTCATTTTATTCACCATGGTTATTATCTGCAAAATAAATGACAAAATTCAAAAATCTATTTACTTTTAAATATCAAGATGATATGATTTATAGTAAACAAGAGAGTGGGATGAGTATATGCCTGATAAAAATTATTTTTTAAAAAAAGCAGAGGAAAATTTTCCCCGACTGTACTACAGAAATATTATTCCTGACAATCAGGAATTTATTGCCGTAACCGGTGATAGTGTGCTTCTTGATTTGGGTGAGCATGCGGTAGGACATTTTTCTTTCGCTTTCGATAAAGTAGATGTTTTCGTGGATGCACCCATTCGTCTGATTATAAAATTCGGTGAAGATATGCGAGAAATCTGTGATGATTTTTCGCAGTATAAGGGCGGACTTTCAAAAACATGGTTGCAGGAAGAAGTGCTTAATCTTGATTTTCCGCAGAAAGTAGTTATGCCGAGGCGATACAGTTGCAGATACATAAAATTAACGGTGGAGAGTACTAATAAACCTATTAAATTTTTTGACTTTTGCTTTACCGCATCAACAAGTGCTGATGTATCTCAACTCACTCCGTCAGTTTCTGAAGATGATATGCTTCGGAAAATTGACAGTGTAGGTGCAAATACTCTCAAGGAATGCATGCAGACTTTCTTTGAGGACGGCCCGAAGCGTGACCGACGTGTGTGGATTGGTGATTTACGTCTTGAAGCTCTGACAAATTACTATACCTTCAATAACCTTCCGATAGTGAAAAGATGCTTATATCTTTTTGCAGCAGGTGAATTGAATGAATTGGGATTTCTGCCATCATTCGTATATGAAACCCCTTATTATTGCTCAGGCCCTGCACATCTTTCAGATTATGCGCTGTTATATGTTGTGAGTGTTTGCGACTATTATGAGCATACGGGAGACATTGAGGTTGTAAACGACCTTCTGGAAATTTGCAAATCACAGTTGAAAAATTTTGAAGCCCTGCTTGATGAAAACCTGATTGTAACTATGCAGGACGGCTGGTTTGCTTTTATTGACTGGTGTCCTGAATTGGAAAAACTTACAGCACTGCAAGGCGTTTTCATGTACACACTTGAAAGGTTTTCGGAATTATTAAAAGCAATCGGCGACGAAGATTTCAGTAAATATTCATCGCTTCTTGATGATGTCCGCAAGGCTTCGAAAAAATATTTATACAATGAAGAAACACATTATTTCATAAATGATCTGGATAAAAATCAATTCAGTGTTCATTCTCAGGTGTGGATGATATTAGGTGGTGTTGTTTGTAAAGAAGAAGCGAAGAAACTGCTTCTTGACTGCGTAGGAAACAAAAACGCCAAGCAACCTACCACACCATATATGCAACATTACGTTGTTGAAGCTATGATAAAGTCAGGCCTTTTCTATGAAGCCACGCAATATATAAAAGATTTCTGGGGCGGAATGGTAAATCTTGGTGCAGATACTTTCTGGGAGGCATATGTGCCTGATGATCTTGATTTTTCACCATACGATGACAGAATGATAAACAGTCTTTGTCATGCCTGGAGTTGTACCCCTTCATATTTTATACGCAAATACGGAATGTGATTTTTTTTATTATAATAATTGTTTACAAAAAAGGAGAATAAAAATGAATTACAAAAGAACAAAAATGGCGTGTTATTTTACATATATTGCCATGTCATCAGTATTCAGTCTGCCACCTATTTTATTTGCTACTTTCCACGACAAGTATCTGATTTCATATACATTGCTCGGCACATTGGTGCTTACAAATTTCTGCACACAGCTTATCGTTGATTTACTTTTTTCTTTCTTTACAAAATATTTCAACGTGAAAAAAGCAATAAGAGTGATGCCGCTTCTTACGTCTCTCGGGCTTGCAATTTATGCGGTTGTGCCGTCTTTATTCCCAAGTCATGCATATACGGGGCTTATTATCGGCACAATAATTTTCTCAGTTGCAGCAGGTCTTTGCGAGGTGCTTTTAAGTCCTCTTGTGGCTGCAATTCCGTCTGATACACCTGAAAAAGATATGAGCATACTTCACTCTCTTTATGCGTACGGTGTGCTTACGGTTGTGACAATAAGTACGATTTTCTTAAAAGTTTTCGGCGCTGAAAACTGGATGTACCTTACTGCTTTCTGGGCAATACTTCCCATAATTTCTTTTGTGCTTTTCTGCACATCACCCATGCCTCCTATGGAGCTTTCACACGGCGAAAGTGGCGGAAAGAAAAGCAAGAGAAGCTTTGGACTTATGCTCTGCGTGCTTTGTATTTTCTTCGGCAGTGCGGCTGAAAACACAATGACAAACTGGATTTCAAGCTATGTTGAAAACGCACTTGGAATTTCAAAAGCGGTAGGCGATATTTTAGGCCTTGCATTGTTTGCGATTCTTTTAGGTTTAGGCAGAACTTTATACGCAAAATACGGTAAAAATATTTCAAAAATTCTGCTTTTAGGAATGATTGGTGCAACTCTCTGCTACCTTACTGCAGGTGTTTCGACAATCCCTGTTTTATCTATGATAGCATGCGTGCTGACAGGTCTTTTCACTTCAATGCTCTGGCCCGGTACACTTATTTTAATGGAAGAAAAAATTCCTGCTCCCGGTGTTGCGGCTTACGCGCTTATGGCAGCAGGTGGCGACTTCGGAGCTTCAGTTGCACCGCAGCTTCTTGGTGCGGTAGTCGATAAAGTCAAAGACAGCACATGGGCAGTTTCTTTCGGCGAAACGGTAAACCTTACTTCAGAGCAGATAGGAATGAAAGTGGGAATGCTGACTGCTATGATATTCCCTCTTATAGGAATTGCACTTCTTCTTTTCATAAGAAAATATTTTAAGAAGGTTGATAAGACATGAAGAAAAGTTTAATTATTTTTGTTCTGATTTTTGCGTTTTGTTTTTCTGCATGCGGAAAAACAGATGCCGAAAAAGTTACGGAAACTGAAGAATACTCAACACTTGAAGAAATAACAACTGATAAAGAATCTCAGGCTGAAACTACCACAGAAGCAACAGAAGAAACTACAACAAAGTTTTCAGATGATAAAACTGAAAAATTGCCTTTTACTCAGGAAAACCTTGAGTTCAGTTTTTCGAGCGGTGCAGGCGGTTGGAGAACTGTTATGTATTTAAACACTGACGGCACATTTTCAGGAAATTTTGTTGATTCTGAATTAGGCAGTACAGGTGAAGAGTATCCCAAAGGTACTTATTATGTGAGTGATTTTTCAGGCAGATTTGTAAACTTTGAAAAGATAAATGACTATTCTTACAGAATGGAAATTGCAGACGTGCAGGTTATGAACACTCCCGGTCAGGAATGGATTGACGACAGCACTCTTTTTATCGCAAGCGAGCCTTACGGAATAGAAGAAGGTAAAGAATTTATTTTATATCTTCCAAATACTCCCGTTAGCGAAATGAATGAAGAATTTTTATTATGGTGGCCTTACAGATTTGAACACCAGGAAAATGCATTCAAAACAATTTCATGCTACGGCATTCTGAATGTTCAGACAAATTACGGATTTTTTAATCAATAAAAATATAAAAATGGCTGATGGGTAATCATCAGCCATTTTTGTTATCGTCTTCCTTTGTATTCCTGCTTTAATATTTCTGCCATTTCTTCGGGTGATTCTTTGCAACCGTCTGCGAGCCACATTTTTAAAATAGCATTAAATCCGTTTCTGAAAAATTCGATATGATATTTAAGGTTTTTATTAATATTTTCTTTTTTTGCACGTTCAACGTTATAGATGCTTACAAGATGTTTATCATCATAACACAATTTAAAATAAGTTTTATAGAAAATCTGATTTTCTTTGACGTGCGTAAACATTTTTAACGCACCGTCCCGGTTGTTATAATAATCGTAGTCTGCAAAGAAATTACTGAAATCGGTTTCGAGTTTTTCTCTTACTTTGTCTGCAAGGTCGAATATATCAATATAGTTTGCGTAAAAAGTGCTTCTGTTCAAACCCGTGATTTTGATAATATCAGAAACTGTTATTTCTTTAATTTCACTTGTCTGCAACAGTTCAACAAAGGCATTTTCTATTTTCTCCTGTGAAGTTCTACGGCGTTTGTTATTTTTAACATTCATAATTTTCTCCATTATTCCGACAGATGTTGTTGTTTTGATGATTGTTTTGAGAACTTAAAAATATTATACTATTACTGTAATAAAAATACAAGTGTTGGAATAATGAAAGGAGATATCTAATGAAAAAAAGTAGTTTTATTGCATTGGTAATGGGAACGGTAAGCGGAGTTTTGTTTTCCCTCGGCATGTGTATGGCACTTCTTCCTGAATGGGATTCATTCAAAGAGGGCGTTATTTTCGGAATTATAGGAATTTTGCTTGGTCTGATAACAATTTTTACATGGCGTAAGATGGAAAACAAGAAAATGCCAAAAATGAGCATAAAAAACATTCTGAAAATCGTTTATATTGTTCTTGGCGCTCTTGTTTTTGGCGCAGGTTTATGTCTTTGCATTGTTTGGGAGAAAATCGTATTGGGCGTAATTATCGGCTTAGTGGGAATTGTTATGCTTCTTTCTCTCATTCCTATGTTTAAAGGAATAAAATGAAAATAATTCAGATTGCAAAAAATCCGTACACAAGTTTTGTTGTAAATTTAGTGTTCGCTGTATATAACTGTGTAATAGGTTTTTCGGCTCATTCGTGGTGGTTTATAACCATAGGTTCATATTATACGATACTTGCTTCAACAAGATTGTTTGTGCTGAAGTCAAAAGATAACAAGCAGATTGAGATTTTTGTAAAACGAGTGACGGGTGTCTTATTGATTGTGCTTTCATTTTGCCTGATAGGTATGAATATTCTGTCAGGTATCAAGGAGCGTGGGACGGCATTTCACGAAATAGTTATGATTGCTTTTGCTACATATTCGTTTACAAAAATCACAATAGCAATCATAGGTATGGTACGCTCTAAGCATAAAGTTACGCCCATAGTGAAAACATTGAGAAATATTGCTTTTGCAGATGCAGTTGTTTCTGTTTCTACTTTGCAAAGGTCAATGCTTGTTTCTTTTCCCGGAATGAAACCATATGAAATACAGATAATGAATATCATGACGGGAACGGTAGTTTATGTTGTGGTATTGCTTCTGGGAATTAACCTGGTAGGTGGAAAACGAGTAGATATGGCAAAATCTAAAATTGTGAAAGCAGGCAAAAAAATTGCTGAAGAAACAACGGACGGCTACAAATTTATTGAAAAGCACATTGTGAATGTCTATAGAAAAATTAAAGATAAATTTATGTAAAAACACTTTGCAAATGGTTAGTTTGCAAAGTGTTTTTTTATGCCCAGAGGCTTATATAATAAATTATTCCGTAAACGAATGCGGAAAAGGTTGAATAGAGAATGACAGGGCCTGCAAGCTTGAAGATGTTTGCGGCAGTGCCTAAAATATTTCCCTCTGATTTGAATTCCATGGCGGGAGACACAACAGAGTTAGCAAAGCCTGTGATGGGGACGATTGTGCCCGCACCTGCAACCTTTGCGATTTTATCAAAAACTCCTATTCCCGTAAGAATGGCGGTGATTGCAATAAGTGTTATTGTGACTGCGGCCTTTGTTTCGTCAGTGTTGAAATCAAACGCTTTGAAAAGAAGCTTTAAGGCTTCCGCAAAAGCGCAGATAAGTCCGCCGATAAGGAATGCATTTATCGAGTTTTTAAACACAGGGGACGGGTCTGATGCTCTTTTTACCATTTTGTCGTATTCGCGTCTGTTAGTAGCCATATTTTATCTCCGTAAAATCTTTTTCTTTTATTATGCCGTATAAAGAGAAAAATAAACCTGAAAAGAAAAAATAATTTGCTTTTAAATATTGCGTTTTTAAATAAAATTTGTTATCATATAAAATGAAATATAATTGGTGAAAAATGTACTTTTTTGCCTTTAAAAAGGATGTCTATATGAGCAGCACCATGACGAAATTCAAAAAATTTCGCATATTGTTTTCAAAAAATAAGCGATTCAGAAACATAGTTTTTACTGCCGGCATAATGCTGCTTGCGGTTATGCTTGTTGTGTTTTCGTTTATTATGATACGCGTAGAAACATCAGGCAAACTTACTATGGCAATTGCGGGCGAGCCCAAAACTCTTGACCCCACTTTCTGCGAAAACAAGGATACGGAAACACTTCTTGTGAACTGCTTTGAGGGGTTGACTAAAATTGACGAAAAAGGCGAAGCAGTCAAAGCAGTGGCAAGCGATTATACAGTAAGCGAAGATGGCCTTGTGTACACATTTACTATTGCAAACGGTGCTTTGTGGAGCGACGGCACTGCAGTTGAGGCTTCTGACTTTGTTTACGCATGGCGAAGGACTGCAAACCCTTATAACGCATCAGCCTACGCATATATGTTTGAAAATATAGTAGGCTATGATAAAATTCTTGAAGATTTTGAAAAAGAAAAAAATAAAGAAACAAATGAAGAGGGCAACTACATAACTGTCAACATGGCTGATTTATGGGTCAAAGCGGCAGACTCAAGAACAGTTGTTGTCAGACTTAAAGAAAAAGACCCTGCGTTCCTTTATAAATGCGCAAGTGTTGCGTTTCTTCCCTTGTGTGAAGATGCGGTAAGACCGAACACGAGAATCTGGGGCGAAGACCCTGAATTGTTTGTGTGCAACGGTGCGTTCAGGCTTTCTTCATGGACAAGCGGCAGCTACCTTGAACTTGCCCCTAACGAATATTTCCGCGAAAAAGATAAGGTTAAGCTTGAAAGCGTTAAGGTTTATTTTGCAGAAAGCAAAGAAGAAGCATATGATATGTATAAATCATCAGAAGTGTTTTATACAAACCTTATCCCTGAAGATAAGCTTTCAAAAATTGCAAAGAAAAAAGATTATGTTGCTTACGATGAATTGGGCACGTATTTCTTATATTTCAACACAGGCGAAGCACCCTTTAGTGACGTGAGAGTAAGACAGGCTCTGACTCTTGCAATAGACCGCCAGAAAATTATTGAAGAAACTGCTCAGGGCAGAGCAAAACCTGCAGGCGCATTTATTTCTGATGGTTTTTCGGCTTTCAGGCAGGGCGGTCAGAATTACATAAGCACCACCGATAATCAGGGAAATATTAATAAAGCACGTCAGCTTCTCAGCAAAGCGGGATATAAAGACGGTAAAGGTTTTCCGAAATTTGAATATGTTTATAATGATAACGAAATAAGTCACGAAACGGCAAAACTTCTTCAGAGTATGTGGAAAGAAAATCTGGGAATTGAATGCACTCTGAAAAGTGTAAGCTGGTCAAAGCTTGACGAAATGAGAAAAAGCGGTAATTTTACTGTTGCAAAAGGCGGTATTATGGCACCTTACAACAGCACATCATATATGCTTGAGCCGTTTCTGACGGAAAATAATTTCTGCAACTGGAGCAACAGAGAATATGATTCTCTTGTTAAGCAAATGATAAACAGTCAGTCTGAAACTGCTCATAAGGCTGAAGGCATTCTGATGAATAGTTTTGTGGTATGCCCTGTTTATTATTATACGTCCGGTTATCTTCAGTCAAACAGACTTGAAAACTTCTATGTAACTAATTCAGGTATTGCATATTTCATGTATGCAGACGTTAAAGTATTTTAAAGGAATGGTAAAAAATGCTCGAACTTAAAAATGTTTCTTTTAAGGTTGAAGGACAAAAAGGTGTTCTTGAAATTATTGAAAACATAAGCCTTACAATAGGTGACGATGAATTTGTGGTTATTACAGGTCCTAACGGTGGCGGTAAATCAACCCTTGCAAAGCTTATTATGGGTATTGAAAAGCCCACAAGCGGACAGATTATCTTTAACGGTGTTGATATAACAGAAATGTCTATTACAGAGCGTGCAAAGCTTGGCGTGGGCTATGCTTTCCAGCAGCCGCCCAGATTCAAGGGTATCACTGTGAGAAGACTTCTGTCGCTTGCTCACGGCAGCGAGCTTCCCGAAGACCTTTGCTGTTCTTACCTTACAAACGTAGGTCTTTGCTCAAAGGAATACTTAAACCGTGAGGTTGACACTTCCCTTTCAGGCGGTGAAGTAAAACGCGTTGAAATTGCTTCAATTATGGCAAGAGAACTCAAGCTTGCAATTTTTGACGAGCCTGAAGCAGGTATTGACCTGTGGAGTTTCACGATGCTTGTTGAAACATTCAAGGTTATGAAAAATAAACGTAATCAGGCGATTGTTCTTATCTCTCATCAGGAAAGAATTATGTCTGTTGCAGATAAAATTATAGTAATTGCAAACGGTAAAATCCGTGAAGAAGGTTCACGTGATGAAGTGTTCCCCAAACTTCTTGGCGAATTTGACGGGGCTTGTAATTTCAGAGGCAAAGGAGAGAACTAAGATGATTGAAAATAAAATAGATAAAGAGTTACTCTCTGCTGTTGCTGATTTGCACGATGTTCCCATGGGAGCTTTCAACATCAGAAAAAATGGCGAGGGTATGGCAAGAAACTCAACTAAAAACATTACCATTGAGCCTAAAAAAGACAAACCCGGAATTGATATCATCGTAAAAGCGGGCACTAAAAACGAAAGCGTTCATATCCCCGTAATCGTAACACAAAGCGGTGTCAAGGACCTGACATATAACGATTTCTATATCGGCGAAGATGCAGATGTTTTAATCGTTGCAGGCTGTGGTATCCACAATTCAGGCTCAGAGCAGTCCGAGCACGACGGTATCCACACATTCCATATCGGCAAAAACGCTAAAGTGAAATATGTTGAGAAACATTACGGCGACGGCGAAGGCACAGGCGAAAGAGTTTTAAATCCCACAACTGAAATCGAAATGGACGAAAACTCATACTGCGAAATGGAAATGATTCAGATAAAAGGCGTTGATTCAACATTGCGTGAAACAACTGCCCATCTTAAAGCAGGCGCAAAACTTCTTATGACAGAGAAGCTTATGACTCACGGCAAGCAGGTTGCTCATTCAAACATGGAAATCAACCTCGACGGCAAAGATGCAAGCACACAGATTATTTCGCGTTCTGTTGCAAAGGACGAGTCGGAGCAGGTTTTCTACCCCAGAGCAGTGGGTAACGCGGCTTGCAGAGCACACGTTCAGTGCGACTCAATTATCATGGATAACGCAAAAATCCGTTCAATTCCTGAAATTGCCGCAAACCATTACGATGCCCAGATTGTTCACGAAGCTGCAATCGGCAGAATCAATAACGACCAGCTTATCAAACTTCAGACTTTCGGCATGAGCGAGGAAGAAGCGGAAGAAATTATTATTAAGGGCTTCCTTAAATAAGGAGATAAAGATATGGATAAACTTATTTCATTACTTTATGAAGATTCATCACTTTCAGTTGAAGAATTGTCAGCCATGCTTGGCGAAAGTGAAGAAGATATACAGAAAAGAATCAATGACTATAAAAAGAACGGAGTAATTCTCGGCAAAAAGACTTTTATCAACTGGCACAAAGTTGACAATTCAGGTGTTACTGCCCTTATTGAACTTAAAGTCACACCTCAGAAAGAAACAGGCTTTGACGAAATTGCTGCAAGAATTTCAGAATTTGCTGAAGTTGATACAGTCAATCTTATGGCTGCAGATAACTACGACCTTTTAGTTACAGTAAGAGGAAAATCAATCCAGGATGTTGCTATGTTTGTATCCCGCAGGCTTGCAACAATTGACGCAGTACAGAGCACTGCAACACATTTCCTCCTTAAAAGATATAAAGAAAACGGTGTACCGCTTACAGATGATGAAAAAGACCAAAGGAGCATGATGTTGTGATAAGTTACGAAGAACTCCTGAATGATAATGTAAAAAAGGTAAAACCTTCGGGAATAAGAAAATTCTTCGATATTGCAAACGAAATGGAAGACGTCATCTCTTTAAGTGTTGGTGAGCCTGATTTTTCGACACCGTGGCACGTAAGAGCTGCAGGTATTGAATCCCTTGAAAAAGGCAGAACATGGTACACTCCAAACAGAGGGTTTTCTGAACTGCGAAATGAAATCAGCAAGTATTATAAAAGACGTTTCAATGTTGAATATACGCCTGAAAAAGAAGTTCTTGTAACTGTGGGCGGTTCGGAAGCCATTGATTTATGTATAAGAAGTCTTATTTCGAACGGTGACGAGGTGCTTATTCCTCAGCCTTGCTTCGTGTGTTACGAGCCGATGACTTTTCTGGCAGGTGGTACACCTGTTATCATCAAAACAAAGGCGGAAGATGAGTTTCGTCTCACACCTGAGCAACTCGAAGAAAAGATTACTGACAAAACAAAGCTTTTAATATTGCCTTATCCCAATAATCCCACAGGTGCAATTATGAAAAGAGAGCATCTTGAAGCAATTGCGGAACTTATTAAAAAGCACGATATAATTGTTTTGTCTGATGAAATTTACGGCGAGCTTAATTACAGCGGCGAAAGACACGTTTCTTTTGCAGAAATTGACGGCATGAGAGAAAGAACAATCGTTGTAAACGGTTTTTCAAAATCCTATGCCATGACGGGCTGGAGATTGGGTTACGCTTTAGGACCTGAAGAATTGATTGCTAAAATGACAATTATTCATCAGTACGCAATCATGTCAGCACCTACTACTGCACAGTATGCGGCTATCGAAGCTCTTAAAAACGGTGACGAAGACATCGAAAAAATGAGGAGCGAATACGATTTAAGACGCAGACTTGTTGTGAGCGGTTTCAGGAAAATGGGCTTTGACTGTTTTGAACCTGAAGGTGCGTTTTATGTATTTCCATGCATAAAAAATACAGGACTCACATCTGACGAATTCTGCTCAAGGCTTATCAGGGAGAAACACGTTGCAGTTGTTCCCGGAACAGCTTTCGGAGAATGCGGTGAGGGTTATGTAAGAGTTTCTTACTCATATTCTATCACTCACATAAGAGAAGCACTTAAAAGAATACAAGAATTTGTTGATGAAATTAAAAAATAAAGCGAATTTTCTATTGCAAAATTATACAAAAAAATGTATAATGTATATGTAGCACTATATTCCATTCTATTGGGGGAGTTAAAAATGTCCGCAGATTTGCATTGTCACACTAAATTATCTGACGGGTCACTCGGTATTGATGACCTCATAATCCTTGCCAAAAAGCAGGGAGTTAACACTATTTCAATTACAGACCATAACTGTCAGGCAGGTAACATAAGAGGGGAGCTTATCGGCAAACGTCACGACGTAAAGGTAATTCCCGGTGTTGAACTGTCTTCAACTGACGAAGAAACAGGTCTTGAAGTTGATATTCTTTGCTATCTTGCAGATAGTCCTGCAAGACTTGAGGGGCTTTGCCGCAGAAATATGATGGCTTGTAAAAAAGCAAGTCAGTTTATGATTCTCGGCGTTGCAAAAAAATACAATATCACACCTGAACTCATTGTAAAATGTGCAACAGGTTCAACTAATATTTACGTATGCCATATTATGCGCTCTTTGCTTGAAAGCGGTTTCACAACAGAGCTTTATGGCGATGTTTACAAAGACCTTTTTGAAAAAGGCGGAGAAAACTCTGTATATTTTCAGGCTAAATATGCAGATACTAAAGAGGTAATCGATGCAATTCACGAATCAGGCGGAATTGCTATACTTGCACACCCCGGAAGATATACTGATGAATTTGTGGAAAAAATGCTTGCTCTCGGCCTTGACGGACTTGAGGTATGGTGTCCTGAAAATACACCTGAGCAGAGCGAAAAATTCTTAAAGCTTGCAAAACAGAAGAAGATTTTGTCTCTCGGCGGAAGCAATTTTCACGGAATGTACAACAAGGAAGTATATTCAGTAGGT
>JAZSFV010000104.1:0-9707 GCA_045532395.1 Acutalibacteraceae bacterium | reverse complement strand
CCACAACTCCTTGGCTCACAGAACGACATGGCTACGATCCGACTTGCGATTGCCATTTTCGACTCAGTAACTGTATCCATAGCTGCAGTCATTAACGGAATGTTAAGTGTTATGTTTTTGGCAAGAGTAGTTTTTGTGCTTACGTCACTTGGAAGAATGTCTGATTTTCTCGGAATGAGGAGCACATCGTCAAAAGTGAGACCTTCTTTTAAAAATTTTTCTGAATATTCCATACTCTCGTTTCCTCCTTCTTATTTAAAACGGTGGTCGAAACCATCGTTTTTGTGATTGTATGTGTTTTCTATTAAAAGATATTATAACATTTATCTATAGCACTTTGCAAGACAAGATTTCAAAAAAAATGACGATGTATTAACTTTTTTATCATATTTAGTTGTTAATGTTGCTTAAATCCGATTTACGCTGTCATTATACCGACAAAAACAGTAATATCATCACGTCGTGTTTTTTCACTTTTTTCTGCGGCAATGTGCGCAATATTTTCTGCAAGAAGGAAGGGGTCGGTTTTGTTGAATTTTTCTATTTCGTCTTTTATCCATTCATGAGAGTCTGCCACGGCACCGTCGGAAATCATTACAATTAAGTCACCCTTTGAAAGCATAATTTTTTCCTTTGCAAAGGACACCTCGTCAAGTATTCCTACTGGGAGAGAAACGCCTTCGATTACATTGCATTTTCCGCTTTTCCTTACAAAAGAAACTGCAGCACCGGCCTTATAAAATTCAACCTTGCCTGAAAAGAGATTAAACATGGCAACGTCAATAGTGGAAAGTGACTCGTTTGTTGATTTTACTGAAAGCATGGAGTTTACGATTTTTAAGGCGTTATCAGGGCTTACACTGTTGGAAATAAGATCTGAAAAATATTCACCTGCACAGGTTGCATCTATTGCGGCTCTGCCTCCTGTGCCCATGCCGTCTGTAAGAATAACTGTCTGATGTCCGGGAGAAGATGCAATTACCCTTAAAGAATCGCCGCATATATGTGAGTCACTGCTTGAAATCTGAAATTTGCCGGTTTTAATCTGCATGCACGGACGTTGTCTGAAAATTATAACGGTTCCGTCAACAGAAAAATCAACTCTTGCATCACAGAATTTTCTGAAAGTTATTTTTTCAATTTCTTTTCTCAATAGCTTTTCATCGAGATTTTTTTCGATGTTTTTGCAGTACGCCTTAATTGTCATTGTGCTATCTTCATCGATTATACAAACGGCTTTAGTGCAGGCAATTGAGAAAGATTTAAAAATATTTTTCACTTTATATGAAAGCTCGTTATCAACAAGAGGAGTTTTGCTTACTTCTTCGGAAAGGTCATTGAGAAGTGAAGAAATATTCAGCATTTGTCTGCTTATAAGGTCACGTTTTTCCTGAAGACGTATTTCTTCAAGGAGCATATCGTCCTGCTTTTTGTGAAATTCATAAAGCGCCGTCAGAAGTTCTTTTTCTTTTACGCAACGGCTGAGAAAAAGTTTTGCAGTCCGGGTAGAATCAGGAGCAACTCTTGAATAATAGTTTTTTGAAATTTCCTGAAAGCTTCTCAGAGTATACTGAAACCCCCGGGTCCAGCATCTTTCTTTTTCTTCACAGTTTACGCAGATTTTATTCTGCACTTTACAAAAAATTCCCGTATATGAATTGCTGTCGATTTTCTTTAAATTTTCCGAAACTTTGTTCATGCTGAGCCTTACTGAATCGATTGACTTTGCAGCAGAAGAAAGTTTCAAGGCCACATCTTTTCTGTAATTTGTCTGCACAACGGAGGACTCCTTTATGCTGAGAAAAGGAAAAAGTTTTTTGTAAATTTTTTCAGGAATGACGATAAAAATAAACACAGAAAGGCAAGCACTGAGAATTACGGGTAAGAAGTTTTCTTCTGCGGCAAAAAAAGAAACGGAAACAAAAGAAAGCAAAAAAGACAAAGCATAAGGTATTTTGCCGAGGGGTGAAAAAAAGCCTGAAACAACACAAGAAAAAATTACTGAAAAAGCAAGATAAGGCATTTCCCCCGAAAGAGAAAGTGCAGAGCCGATTATGCAGGAAAAAACGATGCTCTGCAAATCAAAAGACAGAAAACCCATTACCATAACCGCAAAAACAGAAACGATAACTGCAGGGTAAAACATAAAAATTTTTACGTGGGAAACAGATATAATAAGCGTGGCAAAAGTTATGTAAATGTCTGTAAAATTGTTTTGTGTCAAAGCTTTTGTGTTTGCACTTAAAACAGTTTCGATGAACCGTCTGTAAAAAAATGATGTGAAAGCGGCTATAAACCCTTCTGCAAAAAAGAGAAGTAAATCCAAAAAAGATTTCCGCACAGGTATAACAACGGCAACACCTGTAAGGCAACAAATTAAAATACATGAAACGAAAGTTGAAATGCCCAGAGAGCCGAGACGTGAGCGGGATGTGAGAAGTTTGTTTCTGATAACAAAAAAGGTCAGGGCAGTAATAAGATATCTGAAAAGATAAATGCCCGTTTCTGAAAATAAAAGCCCCAGGCTTGTCCCAATTAAAGCAATCAGGGAATAATATGAACTGCAAGAGAGAATTATTGCAAAGCCGAAAGGACGTATGCCGCCGTAGAGAGAGCCTTGTCCCAGAATAAACGAAATTAAGGCAATGAAGATTGAAGAAAGAAGTGTTTTTGAACTTATTGAATTTTTCGGTTTAAGTTTTTGGGCAGAAGAAGCTCGTGATTTTTTTAATCCTACCATTTTTATGTTCCTTTCAGATGAAAATATTTTTACAAAATAAATTATATTATCACTCAAAGGCAAAAAACGTCACTATCTGCTGTAAGTAAAACACGAAAAAAAGAGTTATTTAAGACAATGGGGAAAATACGTTGTTTTTCTTGCAAAGATTAAAGGTTTGTGCTACAATATGATGAATAACTTTAAGTAAGGGTTTTGTCAGATGAGAAATAACGAAAAAGAAAAAGTTCAGGAAAATAACGACCTTATAATCGGCAGAAACGCGGTTCTTGAGGCAATTAACAACAACAGAACAATCGACACACTTTTTGTTGCAAAAGGTGAAAGAGGCGGTTCGGTTTCTTCTATTCTCCGTGCATGTAAAGACAAAGGTGTTGTAATAAAAGAAGTTGACGTTAAAAAGCTTGATTTTATGTGCTTCAACGCAAACCATCAGGGCGTTGCAGCGAAATGTGCAGTCAAGGAGTATTCAACAGTTGACGATATTTTTGCTCTCGCTGAAGAAAGAGGAGAAGCACCGTTTATTATAATTTGTGATGAACTTGAAGACCCTCACAACTTAGGTGCAATAATAAGAACTGCAGAGGTTGCAGGCGCTCACGGTGTGATTATTCCCAAGAGACGCTCTGTTTCACTTTCTTTTGCGGTAAGCAAAACTTCTGCAGGCGCAGTTGAATATGTGCCCGTTGCAAGAGTAGGAAACCTTGCAGCAGAAATAGATGCTCTCAAGGAGCGCGGCGTGTGGGTTTACGGTGCAGACATGAACGGCGAAAACTGGTGCGGCGTTGACTACACAGGACCATGCGCTTTAGTTGTAGGCTCAGAGGGCAGAGGTATCGGCAGACTTATTAAAGAAAAATGCGACTTTTTAGTTACACTTCCCATGAAAGGGAAAATCACTTCTCTTAACGCTTCCGTTGCGGCAGGCGTGCTGATGATGGAAATTTCAAGACAGAGAAGTAACATAAAAGCAAAATAAGGAGGTAAAAGCATGTCAGACGAAATCGATTTGTTCGGATTGGAACTTGAAAAATACAAAGAAAAATATGACTCTGTTATAAAGACGACAGAAGACGAAGATTTTGTAGACGAATTGTTTGAATCTTCTGACGGTACTCCTATAAAGAATTGGTCTATTGAAGACATAAATCAGCTTATAACAGAAGTTGATAATATCCCTGATGACGTTGAGCAGGCAGGGGATGATTTTGACTACGATAAATATGTTGAATATTCAGAGCCTGAACAGCCCGGTTTTTCACAACCGTTCAAAGTCGAAAAAGCAGAAGAAACTTATGACGAAAGTGCCGTATATTTTTCAAAAGAATACGAGCAGGATTTAGTTTCAAAAACTGTTGAAGCAGAAAAAATTCCCACAGAATTTGAAGACATTTCTTCCAGGTCGGAAAAATATGTTGAAGAAGAATATGTTGAAGAAATTTCCGAAACAGACGACGGGATTTTCGATGCTTTCGCTGAAGATGTTTTTGTATCTGATAAAAACGAAGAACAAAATCTTTCTGAAAAAACTGATTCATATCAGGAAGACGAAACTATGGAATTTTTCGGACAGGACGCTGATGACGAATTTTCTGCAATTGAAGGAAATATAAACGAAGCAAGAGCAGACGGAGAATTCCGCGAAATTGACGAAAGATACGAAGACGACTACGACGAAGAAAATGAAGTGGTTTACGACGGAACTTTTGACAGAGGCGATTATTTAAAAATCAAAGATATTTTCAAGAATTCAAAAATTCTCAGCAAGCGCAGATTAGAGCGTGCCGAAGTTAAAGAAAATGCTATGGAAAGCATTAAGGAAAAATACGGCGAGGCTATTTTTGAAGCAAAGAAAAAAGAAGACGATTTTAACGATATTCTTCGCAGACAGCGCGCTATAGAGCGTGAAAAAAGAGAAAAAGAAGAAAAGGAAGCTTCTGCTTCAAGAGAAAGACGTTTTGACCTTGACAGTCAGGAATATATCGTAACCTCAGAG
Organism: Acutalibacteraceae bacterium; assembly: GCA_045532395.1. Taxonomy (GTDB): domain Bacteria; phylum Bacillota; class Clostridia; order Oscillospirales; family Acutalibacteraceae; genus SIG575. Next base: position 4,971 of record JAZSFV010000104.1, on the reverse strand, counting down.
CCTGAAACAAAAGAACTTTTAATCAAGGAAGATGAAGAACTTGACGATACCATTTTCCTTAAAGATTTTTCAGGGTTTGAAGAGGTTGCAAAGTCCAACGAATTTTTTGAAGAAGATACAAAAGTTTTCAGTGAAACAAAAGAAGATAATATTCAGCCTGAAAACGAGTATGCTTCCCCGGTTTATATCAGAAATGACGACCAGATGAGATTTGAAGGCTTCCCTGAAGAAGACGAACTTATGCCCGAAGAAGTAAACGCAGAGGACGTGAAAGAAGCACTCAGGAAAGCAAGAGAAGAAAAGAAAAATCTTTACAGAATGACAAGTCTCCCCAGTGATTATGACGACATTGACCCGAATTATTTTTCACCTGAAAAAGGTAAATATGATGAAGAGGAATGTCTTGTTTTAAGCGACGAAAACGACCCCAATTCTTTCTTCACAATGTTCAAAAAATCATTTGTTCAGGAAAAAAACAAGAAGATGACGGAATACTCATCTTCAAGCGAAAAACCGCAGATTTTCAAAGAACTTAACGACAGACGCCGCCGTTCAATTTTCGGGCTTATTGCCATGGCAGTGCTCAGCATAGTTTTCGTTGGAGTGCAGTTACTTCTCAATGCAATAGGTAATGAAAGCGATGTTGTCACAACTGCGATTATTGCCGGTTTATCAATTTTATGTGCGCTTGTAAGTTTTGTTTTCGGCTCATCTGTAACTCAGCCCGGGCTTAAAAAAATGTTTAAAGGCAGATTTACTTTTGATGCTGCTACAACGACACTTCTTCTTGCAATGTGCATTTCATCGGTTCCTGTATTTTTTGACCTTGAAAACTCTGCAGGTGTATATCCGATTTACACATTCAGTGTCCTTTTAAGTGTAGTTATAAACTGTCTTGGCAGAGCAGTTGAATCAAGCAGAGTTATTTCTGCTCTTAAAATTGTAACAGGCAGAAAAAAAGACGACCTTTACACAATCCAGACCATTGATGACCCTGCAACTGCACAGAATATCGGCAGAGTTTTTGCAGGTTCAAACCCTGATCTGAAATATTCATGTAAAACAGTTTTCCCCACAGGTTTTATTGCAAATTCATTTTTGGCTAACCCTGCAGACAGATTTTCAAAACTTTTATTCCCTGCTTTTGCAGTCTTGTCTGTAATCGTTGCAGTTGTTGCAGGAATAGTAAACAGAAATGTTGTTGCCGCTTTCTCCACACTTATGGCGTGTCTTGTGGTAAGCTTGCCTGTTTCTGTTTTGTTTACACTTAATGTTTCTCTTTCATCACTCAACAAAAAACTTGAAAAGAAAAAATCTTGTGTTACAGGTTATTCAGCTGCAACAAGCATTGACAAATCAAATGCAATTATCGTAGATGCAACTGATTTGTTTGACATGTCAAGATGTAATTTCCACGGAATGAAAGATTACGGCACAGTGAGAGTTGACGATATTATTCTTTATGCTGCGGCTATGCTCACAAATTCAAGAGGCCCGCTTTCACACGTGTTTGATAAAGCGATTATCGGTGATAAAAATGAGCTTCTTCCTGAAGTAGAAGACCTTTATTATGAAGAAAGACTTGGTCTTTCAGGCTGGATAAGGGGCGAAAAAGTTTTCATCGGTAACAGAAACCTTCTTATAAACCACAACATGGAAGCACCTCCCAAAGGACCGGAAGTTGCTTGTCTTAAAGAAGGTAAAAAAGTTTTGTATATTGCAATTGACGGCAAAGTTGCTGCAATGCTTGTTGTTGAATATGCAAAAGATGATGAAACAAGAAAATATCTTGAAAGACTCAATAAGAGAGGCATTACAGTTGTTGTGGCAACTAATGACTGTAATATTGACGAAGAATTTTTATCTCTTTCATATAATCTTCCCCGCGAAAGCTTCAAAGTAGTGGGAGATTTTGAGGGCGGACTTCTTGATGATTACATCCATCGCTTAAGCCCTGCTGCACCTGCAAAATTAATTCACAGCGGCACAACGTCTTCATTGTTTGAAACTTTCTCAGCTGCGTTTTCTTATTCATCAAGCATAAAGCTTACTCTTATTATGCAGGCAATTGTAATGCTGGTATCTTTCATTTACGTTTCAGTTATGGCGATTATCGGCAGGTTTAACCTTATTTCATCTTTGGTTATTGTCCTGATTCAGGTAATAAGCTCTCTTATTATTACCGTTGTTTCATCTATAAGAGCAAAAATGTAAATATAAACCTCTTTTCTGCACATAATATCTGTGAGGAAAAGAGGTTTTTATTATGGAAATATTTTTGGATTTTCTCAAAGCTTTTGTAGTGGGCGGTCTTATTTGCGTGATAGGACAGATTCTTATTGACCTGACAAAACTTACACCTGCAAGGATACTTGTTGTTTTTGTTATATCGGGCGTTGTGCTTTCTGCCATCGGGCTTTACGGTCCTTTTGCTGAATGGGCAGGAAGTGGCGCAAGTGTGCCGCTTACAGGTTTCGGAAATGTACTTGTAGAGGGAACAAAAAAAGAAATTGATAGTCTTGGATGGCTGGGAATTTTTACGGGTCCTTTAAGCTCAGCTTCAATAGGAATTTCCGCGGCTATGATTAGCGGATTTTTAGTTTCCATTGTTGCAAAACCAAAGAGTAAATAAATTATTTCGGGCAGCATGATAAGAGAAAAACCTCACCGGACATTCAAGTCAGGTGAGGCTTTTTATTATGCTGTATAAAGAACTTTTGATATAAGGCTATTAAGCAGTAAAGCCAATTCATCTACATCGTTTTGCATTCCTGAGGATATCCATGAGCCTAAAACCCCGGCACAGCCTGAAACGATAAAGGTATATGCTTCTTTGCACTGTTGCTTGTTGAATTCTGCAAAAAATTTTCTGAATTCATTTTCAACGCCACCGTAGATTTTCTGGCAGAAAGCGTCTGTAAAAGCAATCGCATCTTTCTGGTTTGTAAGGGCACTAATCATGTCTGAATTATTTTTGACCTCAGTAAGGAATGTTTTGATGTTATCCTGAGTCTGAAGAAGATTTGCATTCTGGAAAACTGCAAAAATTTCATCAATAAATTGTGCTTTTATTTTATCGTATAAATCGTAAATATCTTCATAGTATCTGTAAAATGTTGCACGATTTATTTCTGCCTTATCGCAAAGCATTTTAACAGTAATTTTGTTTAACGGATATTGACGCAAAAGACTGATTATTTCTGTTTTAATGGCACGTTTAGTCTGTACAATTCTTGAATCTGTTTTCACTTTACACATCTCCTGACAAACAAAACAACATATGATATAAAATTGTTGCTTGAATTTTCAATACAATGATATTATACTAGTATACGACAACAAATGCAACACTTGTTTAATAATTTTTTGTTAAGAAACGGAAACATTTTTTTTAAGTCCCTGCAGACTTTTTAAGTAACAAATTATTTTCCTTCTTATCAGGTTGTATATACCTGGCTGTTTCCGTTTTTTATAATACCGCAAAACCGGTCCCCACTTCTTTGTGCTTGGAAGTGGGGATTGGTTTTTAATAATTCAGTGGTTTTTAATTTTACTGAGAGCACCTTTTTCGAGGCGTGAAACCTGTGCCTGAGAAATACCTACTTCCTTTGCAACTTCCATCTGTGTTTTGCCCTGCATGAAGCGCATGGAAAGAATCCTTTTTTCTCTTGGTGACAGATTTTTGATTTCTTCTTTAAGTTCAATTTCATCAAGCCAGTTGCTGTCGTCGTTTCTGTCACCGATCTGGTCCATGACGTAAATCGTGTCTCCCCCGTCGTTATAAATCGGTTCATACAGACTGACCGGCTCAACGATAGATTCAAGTGCAAGAACAACTTCTTCTTTCTTTATGCCGAGAATTTCTGCAATTTCGCCCACAGACGGGTCTTCATTATTTTCAGAAATAAGTTTTTCTTTAACCTGCATGGCGTGGTAAGCTGTATCACGCATTGAACGTGACACACGCACCGCGTTGTTATCGCGCAGATACCGTCTGATTTCACCAATAATCATGGGAACACAGTAGGTAGAAAAACGCACACCAAGTTCTGTGTTGAAATTATCGATTGCTTTTATAAGACCGATACAACCAACCTGAAACAAATCGTCAGGGTTTTCACCCCTGTTTGTAAAGCGTTGAATAACTGACAAAACAAGACGCAGATTGCCGCTTATTAATTCTTCCCGTGCCCTTTTGTCTCCATCTTTCATACGCATGAGCAGGTTCATTTTTTCTTTTTCTTTTAAAACCTTAAGGTTTGACGTGTTTACACCGCATATTTCAACTTTATTGAATTGCAAAAAAATCCCTCCGCAACATTTGGTCACATTAAAAGTATTGCCATATATTGCGGAGTTTATAATTTTTTTATATTACCTTTTTGCCTTTTACAAAAACATTTTTTATGTTGAAGTCTTCGTCAATAATCAGAAGGTCTGCAAATTTTCCTTTTTTAATTGAGCCCGTAGTTTCTTCTGCACCGATTGCTTTCGCAGGGTTAATTGTGCATGATTTTACGGCATGGATAAAATCAATTCCGAAAGAAAGAAGATTTTTGAATTCATCAAAAATATTTGATGTGCTTGCGGCAATTGTGCCGTCGGCGAGAAGTGCTTTTCCGTCGCGGACATAAACTGTCTGACCGCCAAGCATATAGTCTCCGTCGGGACAGTCGGCGGCTTTCATGGAGTCGCTTATAACAATTGTTCTGTCTTCCCCAAGAGTTTTGAATGCCATTCTCAGTGTGATGGGATTCACATGAAAACCATCGCAGATAATTTCTGCTCTGACTGTGTCTGAATCGAAAACTGCACCTGCAACACCGGGCACTCGTGCGGAAATTCCGGTCATTGCGTTGAAAAGATGAGTTGCGTGAGTGATTCCGTTTTCAAAACTTTTCTTTGCGGTTTCACCGTCAGCAGATGTGTGTGCGGCAGAAACTGTACAGATTTTCGAAATCTCTTTTGAGA
>JAZSFV010000160.1:0-7550 GCA_045532395.1 Acutalibacteraceae bacterium | reverse complement strand
GTGTGATTTTTACTCTCATGACGGCACCTCCATTTTACCGGATATAAGAATTAGCCTCCCTCAAAAAAGGGCACAAAAAAATAACCCTCTTTCAGAGGTGCAACTATAATACCACAAATATCAAGTAAAGTCAAGCATTTTTGTGATATTTTTTATATTTTTATAAATCATCTGGATCTTGTTCCGGAACCTCGTTCCTGCTACTATATGGTGTGCCTCTGTAGCTTCCCAGCACATCAATTGGGTTCTGTTCAGAGTTGATTGCCCACACATTTATCATGCTTTCAATTATATCTTTGTTTTTCTGGTTACGTTTTTTGTCCTGCATAAATATCAATACCTCCAACACAAGAAGATGCCGTCGGTATTAATATTCCATGTTATTTACGAGTAATACTTATTTTTTGCGTTTTCTGACAACTTTGAAAATAATAAAGCCTATAACGGCAAGAGGAATTGCCCCAATAACAAGTTTGATAATCAGGTCTTTCGGTATATACTTATATATACTGTCACCGATTATTGTAAACACAAGGACACGTGGATAAATCCCGAGAAGCGAAACGAAAAAGTAGGGTATAAACTTAAAATCCGATGCACCGAGAAAAAGGCTTGTAAAGTCAATGGGCATACCTGTGAAACGTACAAGGAATAAGAACGAGTTTTTTGTTTTTGCTTTTACGTTAAGAAGCTTCTGACCTGCCTTGTTTTTTTCAAGAAGTTTTGTAACATATTCTTTGCCGAGGAATCTGCCGAGGAAAAACGTTATTGTGATTTCAACCGCCAGACCTATAAGGTTAAGGACAAGAGCAACAGATGTTTCAAAGGACATGCCTACAGAAAGATAAATCATCATAGCAGGGACAACAAAAACAACGCTCTTGAGTGCATAAACACCGATAACGGCAAGATATGCATACCACACGACTGCCATCGAACCTACGAGCACACGTAAATCAAGATTAACGAGCACATCATAGTTTAAAACCACCGCAACAAAAATAGCAAGGGCAACGACTGCGCGCAGAACAATTGAAAAAATTTCTTTGTTTTTCGTTTTCATAATATCCCCCGATGAGATGATAATATATGTATATATCCGTTATTAAACATTACATATAAAAGTATATATTATTTACAAAAGATTTTCAAGTTTATTTATAGACATTTTGCAAAAGATGTGATACAATGATTTAGCATGTTTTGAAAAAGGGAGGTAGAACTATGACTTTTCGTGAAAAAAGCGAGCGTATTGCTGTAGGAAAAGCAATTGATATGCTTGTAAGTTACACAAAGAAAGACCCTGACAAAAACATCGTCAAACTGGTTGATTTTGCAGAAAAATATGTTGGTTCTATTTTTCCCAGCAAAAACTTTGAAGCTATGAGAAAGGGCGCCCAGAACCCTGACAACATCTGGGTCAAGCTTACAAAGTCTATTATAAACGATACTGACAAAGATATTATAAGAAAAATGCTTCTTGCTTTCGGTCTCGGTGCCGGCGTTCACGGCACAAAGGCTGTGAGAACAAACAGAGAAAAATTAGGCTGCAATATCCCCTGGATAATTCTTATGGACCCCACCTCAGCATGCAACAAAAACTGCAAAGGTTGCTGGGCAGCTGAATACGGACACAAGCAGAATCTTACTTATGATGAAATGAACGGTGTTGTCAATCAGGCCAAGGACCTTGGCACACACTTGTTTATGTTCACAGGCGGCGAGCCGCTTATCAGAAAAAATGATATTGTAAAACTCTGCAACGAGCATCCCGACTGTGTTTTCCTTGCATTCACAAACGCAACACTTATTGACGATGATTTCTGTGAAGCAATTAAAGAAGCAGGTAACTTTGTTCCTGTGGCAAGCATCGAAGGCACTGAAGAAAGCAACGACGACAGACGAGGCGAGGGCAGTTACCAGACAACCGTTGAAGCTATGGAAAGGCTTCACAGACACGGAATTTTCTTTGGTATGTCTGTTTGCTATACAAGCAAAAACGTGGATTTCGTAACGAGCGACGAATTTATTGATAAAATGATTTCTCTCGGCGTTAAAATCGGCATGTATTTCAACTATATGCCCGTTGGTAAAGACGCTGTGCCTGAACTTATTCCCAACCCTGAGCAGCGAAAGCATATGTATAAATGGTTGAGAAAAATGAGAAATTCAGAAACAGGCAAACCAATCTTTGTTTTTGACTTCCAGGACGACGGCGAATATGTAGGCGGTTGCATTGCAGGCGGTAGAAACTATTTCCACATCAACTCTGCAGGCGACATTGAACCTTGTGTTTTCGTTCACTATTCAGACTCAAACATCAAAACTCATACAATCCTTGAAGCGCTCAGAAATCCTCTTTTCCAGGCATATTATAAAGGGCAACCTTTCAACGATAACCATTTGAGACCTTGCCCCTTGCTTGAAAACCCTGATTGCTTAAGAAAAATGATTAAGGAAACAGGTGCAAAGTCAACAGACCTTATTGCTCCCGAAGATGTGGACACTCTCTGCTCACGTTGCGACAAATTTGCAGCAACATGGAAAGACGAAGCGGAGAAACTCTGGAACGAATATCCTCACAAGGACACAAAAACATTCTACTACCGCGACACTCCCGAAGGTAAAGCAGAACTTAAAAAAAACAATAAATAACAAACAAACTTCCCTTAATGTAATGTTAAGGGAAGTTTTTTGTTTAGTGATGATGGCAGTGTGTACCGCAAGAATTAAATTCGATGTGACAATTTTTATCATCACATATTTCAGAGCTTTTTTCAATTTCTATGGTTACATGACCTATTCCTTTTTCACGCAGAGCATTGCGGACTTTTTCTTTTATTTCATACGCATCTTCATCTGTAACAACATGAAGTGAAGCTGAATTCAGTTGACCGTCAACACTTCTTATGTGTATATGGTGAACATCAATTACACCATCAACTTCATATATAGAAGTTTTAATATCATCGACTTCAATATTGTCCGGAATTTTATCAAGAAACAGAACTAAAATCTTTTTAAGATGATTGATTGCATTGAAAAGAATAAAAGCCGAAACACCTGCAGACATAATTGCATCTATTATAGCAAAACCCGTAAACTTCATTATAACTGCACCGATAAGCACCACAACCCAGCCGAGCACATCTTCAATCATGTGCAGATTTACCGCCTTCTGATTCAGGGACCCTTTCCCACGTGTAACCATAGCAGCACATAAATTCACACAAACTCCCACAACGGCAAAAATAATCATTCCGTCATAATTAATCTCTGTGGGGTTAATTATTCTGCTAATTGAATTGAATATAATTATAACTGAACTTATCACAAGAATAAGTGTAGTCACAAATCCGCCGATTACAGAATACCTTGAATAACCATAAGTATAGATTTTGTCAGGTTGCTTTTTGCTCTTTTTTTCAAAAATAAATGAAAAGCCGATGCTTACTGCATCGCATACATCATGTATCGCATCAGAAATTATTGCAACACTTCCCGTTACAATTCCGCCGATAAATTCAAATATTGAAAATGATAAATTCAGAATAAATGTAATTAAAATATTTCTCTCTGTTTTCATAGCAATCTCCCCTTTGTTTTTTTGTTTAATTTATGATATAATGAATTCAATAGTGAATAAAGTGTTCAGTAATATTATGTTATATCAGTAATCACACTATTTCAATATACGATATTAATCACGTATTCGTTACTGAACAAAAAATAAAAATTGTACGGAGAATAAACATGGACAGACGTCAGCGAAAAACAAGGGAAGCAATTTTCAGTGCATTTACTGAGTTGCTTTCAACAAAAAATTTCAATCAGATAACGGTAGGAGAAATTATCGATAAAGCAGATGTGGGAAGAGCTACTTTCTATTCTCATTTTGAAACGAAAGATTTTCTCTTGAAAGATTTCTGCGAAGAACTTTTCTGTCATATTTTTGATGCAGAGAAAAATGAAAGTAATAATCACAAACATATTTTTGATTGCAACAGTTCAGATTCTGTTTTTCTTCATCTGTTTCAACATTTAAAGAAAAACGACAACAACATTTTAGTCTTGTTATCATCTCAGAATAACGAATTATTTTTAAAATATTTCAGAAGTAATCTTGAGCTTCTTGTCGAAAACAAACTTTACATTTTTGAGACTGAAAAGCACAAGAATATTCCTTTTTCTTATCTGAAAAATCATATAATATCCACATTTATTGAAACTGTTAGATGGTGGATCGATAACGGAATGAAAGAAAGTCCTGAGGAAATAACAAACTACTTCTTCACAGTTATATAATATGTTGCTTTTTCGGAAAATGTCATATATAATTGAATTATTCAAAGGAGGTATTGAAATGAGTTCAATTTTTAAAAGCATAACGGCATTTTTCAGTTCGTTGATTTTGCTTATCTGTTCTTTTCTGAACGTTCCTTGCCCCGTAATGGGTGAAGAAGTCGATATGGAAAAATTCAGAGAAACTTTTGTTGAAGATTTTGACACAGAACTTGACCGCACTGTATGGTCAGGCCATTATCAGTACGGAGAAACTACTGAAGCCAGAAAAGGAAGCTACTGGAATCAGCATCTTGCATATACAGAAAACGGAAACCTTATTATTCCCGTTGTTTACCTTGAAGATGGTATGGGCGGAAAAGGTGCAGGCTGGTATACTGCGGGAATTGACACAGACTCTGATTCTCCAAACGGCTTCAGCCAGAAATACGGCTACTTTGAATGCAGGTGTATTCTGCCGAAAGGCGCAGATATCTGGAGTGCATTCTGGCTTATGAACGAAGGCGTTTATAACGAAGACGGCAACGGCAGAGACGGAACTGAAATTGATATTTTTGAAAGCGATTGTTACGACGACCTTTTCAAAAATGCAGTAAGTTCAAACCTTCACTTTGACAATTACGGCGAAAAGCATCAGATGATGGGTGCAAATGTTTTTGCAACAGGAAATAATCCTTACGAAGAATTCAACACTTATGGCCTTGAATGGAACGAAAACGAATATATTTTCTACATAAACGGCAAGGAAACTTTCCGCACAAATTATGGTGGTGTAAGCCAGAATGAAGAATATCTTATTCTTTCAGTTGAAATGAAAGGCGAAAACGGCAATCCCTCACAGAGAGAAAATGCACCCGCAGAAGGTGCAGAGTTCATTGTTGACTACGTAAAAGTTTATCAGTATAAAGAGCTGATGAAATAATAAAAAATTGGCAGATTTTTACATCTGCCAATTTTTTTATTTTGTTTATTAATTGTGGTTAATTGTTTCAACAAGTGTGAAATAGAAATCTTCAAAGCTTGTGGGATAATCTATAGTTCCGCAGAAATCGAAGTGGTCGAAGCCTTCCATAACAGGCATATAATACCATATACCGGGTTTGATTTTTTCTCCTGCGTTTACAACTTCCTCGTAGCTTTTTGCTCTGTCTGCATCAGTTGTGGGGTAAAGAGCACTTATATAGGGCACAATCCCGTCGTTTTTCGTCCATGTTTCGTCCATATAAATTCCGTCAATTGTTTTGCCCTCAAGTGAGCCTATGTAAAGTGATGTAAGATAGAACATGGCAAAGTTGGACATTAAGGGAACATATTTGCCTGAAGATGTTTTGCTGGTTGAGTTGCATACATATGAGTAATAATATGCTGTATCAACCATTTTGATTTTTTCGTTGAGTTCTCTCGAACCGCGGAGTGTCAGGTCATATCCGCAGTTATCCTGAGCTTCAACTACAGTTTTAATAGTTTCGAAACTGAATTTTGCTCTTTCTTCACCTTGTTTGGGAGTAATCCCCATGTGACCCATAGGCATATCCCACATAAGAATATCACTACCAAAAGTTGCGCCTGCAAAATTAAGAAGTGCAATAATTACAGTCATAAAAAATGAATCGTGAAGAAGATTTGCAACGGGTGAGCCATTATGAACACCTGAAAAAGTTGTAACAGAATAAATAGCATCTCCGTGACCGCCTTTGAAAAGGGGAGATGTATTTTCACCTGTTGCTGCCATTTCCGCTTCATCGCCGTAAGCCATAAGTGAAGCAAAAAGCCTTACTGTATGTCCGCCGAAAGAGTGGCCTACAAGGTTGATTTTTTCTTTCAAATCCCATGCTTCGCCCATAAGAGGTTTTACCGTATAATCATAGCCGTAACGGTCGTGGTTATGTTCTTTTGAATGCGCTTCACCATAGTCAACAACTGTACCCGTAAGCTGAGCATAAAGTTCACACGCTCTGTCCCATGCACTGTTGAAAGGACCGACAACTGCGGCATAAGCTTCTATTCCGTTAGAATTGAAAAGGTCGATTACGTCACCTTCAGAAGCTGCCCAGCCTCCCCAGTAAGCTTCTTCGCCGTATTTGTCCCAACCACCCATACCGTGAACAAATATCCAGGGATGTTCGTTTGTCAGGTCGTAAGTTTTCCCGTCATGTTCTATTTTGCTTTCTGCAAAAGCAACTGTACTGAACATTGTTAAAAACATTGTTATTGCCAAAAGTAAACTTATAATTTTTTTCATAGTTGTTACCTCCGGTTTATTATTTATATCTGTATAAATATTTTACCAAATATTTATTCCTGAGGTCAAATTAAAAATTATTAATATCCCAACTGACAGTCAAGAGATTCGTCATTTTCAATCCAATCTTTAACGGAAATAACTCTGAAATCGTTTTCGTTATCTCTTATGTAAACTGTTTCAATTCCCGCATTTATAATAAGCCTTTTACACATTGAGCAACTGTTTGCGTTTTCAACATAATTTTCACCGGTAATATCTGTACCCACCATATATAAACTGCTTCCAAGCATCTTATCTCTGGGTGCACTTATAATAGCATTTGCTTCTGCGTGAACACTTCTGCAGAGTTCGTATCTTTCACCACGGGGAATGTTATTTTTTTCACGCACACAAACGCCCATATCGGTACAGTTTTTTCTGCCACGTGGTGCACCTACATATCCCGTTGATATTATCTCGTCATTTTTTACGATAACAACGCCGTAATGTCTCCTGAGACAAGTACAACGTTTTGCAACTGTTTCTGCAATATCAAGATAATAATTATTCTTGTCACGTCTTTTATCCATAATTATTTTCACCTACTTAATAATTATATATCCCCTTGTAAATGCAAGGGGATATGTGCGTATATCTCAAATCAGAACGATTTATATCGCTTATATGCGTGCAACGCCTGTTTTACGTGCTGCTTCTGCAACAGCAGCCGCAACAGTTTGGCCCACTCTTTCGTCAAAAGCTTTGGGAATAATATATTCGGGGCAAAGTTCTTCATCTGAAACGAGAGATGCAATTGCTTTTGCTGCGGCAATTTTCATTTCCTCGTTAATATCGCTTGCTCTTACATCAAGAGCACCACGGAAAATTCCGGGGAAAGCAAGAACATTGTTTATCTGGTTAGGATAGTCGCTTCTGCCTGTGCCGACAACTGCAGCACCTGCAGCCTTTGCTTCGTCAGGCATAATTTCAGGCACGGGAAGTCGGAGGCCAAGCGGTCTTAGGA
>JAZSFV010000137.1:0-8773 GCA_045532395.1 Acutalibacteraceae bacterium | reverse complement strand
ATTTTATATTTAATAAATTTAAAAGTCAACAGTTATTTACTATTAAAAGTTAAGATTTAATTCACTTTAGATATAAAATTATTTTATTACAAAAACTTAAAAAAATTTTTAAAGTTTCTATTGACAGAAAATAATATCTCTGTTATAATAACTTACGTTGTTTACGTAATATTTGTTGCCACAGTTTGACGTAATCAAAAATATTCTATAATATGTTTTATTTGGTGGATGTAGCTCAGTTGGTTAGAGTGCCAGGTTGTGGCCCTGGAGGTCGTCGGTTCGACCCCGATCATCCACCCCATTTTTTTGTCAATTTATACTGGGGTGTCGCCAAGCGGTAAGGCACCGGACTTTGACTCCGTTATCCGCTGGTTCAAATCCAGCCATCCCAGCCAGAAGCATCACATATGTGATGCTTCTTTTTTTTTGCAAGTTTTTGCTGGATTTGAACCAGCATATCGGCAACGCCGATTACAATCGTTGCAAAGCGACGCAAAACGAAGTTTTAGCGGCGAATCCAGCCATCCCAGCCAGAAGCATCACTTATGTGATGCTTCTTTTTTATTTTTAAAATATTATTGATTTAACACTACATTTATAATATAATGTTTATAATCAGATAATATGATAACAATCGGATTAATTAAAAAGCACATTCTGTTCATTATAGATGAGGTGAATCGCATGTTTAAAAAATTGTTTTATCAGACTCCGCCAGGTTGGGAAACATCTCCTTCGGAAAGAAAAAGTTATTATATCTATTTTGTAGGTCAGAATATGATATATACTTTGGTAAGCACTTATCTTGTTACATATCTTATGTTCCAGGGGGTAAACCTTGCAAAAGCAGGTACTGTTATGCTTCTCGTTAAAATATGGGACGCAGTAAACGATGCTGTTTTTGGTGTTATTTTTGACTCTGTTAAGTTTAAAAGTAATAAGAAATATTTGCCTTGGCTTAAAATTTCTACAGTGCTTATACCTGTTTCGACTATACTTTTATTCTTTATTCCTGGAAAAAGCAGTGAAGCAGTAAAACTTGCCTGGTTTGCAATTGCCTACATTTTCTGGGATACGGCATATACTTTATGTGATGTGCCGATTTATGGTGTTATCACCTCAATGACTAAAGATCTTAACGAAAGAAACAGTATGATGTCCTACAAGAGTATCTGGGGTGGGGTTGGTACTGCTATAACAACTTTACTTGCAAACGTTCTTGTGAGTGAAAAGGTTAACTTAAACTATTCAGTTGTTACTGTTATTATATGTGTAGTTTCAGTTATAACCATGGTACCTGTTTTATTCTCAATTAAAGAGCGTCATCTTTCTATTGAAGAGGAAGCTTTTACAATCAGAAGAATGTTCAAATACTTATTTAAAAATAAATATCTGCTGATTTACTATATTGGTTTCTTCTTCTATTCTGCATTTAATGTAAGTGCATCATTTAATCTTTTTGTTTCATATTATATCTTTAAAAATGAGTTATTCTCACTTGTGGTTGGTGCAATTGGTGTTGCTCCGCAGCTTATTTTCTCTCTTCTTGTACCGAATATGCTGAAGAAGATTGATAAGAAAACGTTAATGATGATTTGCAACATTGCTAACGTGATTCTCAGTGTTATCATCTGGTTGTTCGGCGCTCAGAATATTGTCATTTATATTATTCTTTCAACGCTTCGTGCAATACCTATGGGCATTTACGGTGTCCTGATGTTTATGTTTACACCTGACTGTGCTGAGTACGGTAAATTTACATCAGGTATCGAAGCTAACGGTATTACATTTGCAATTCAGACATTTATGGTAAAACTTACAGCTGCAATTTCAGGTGCTCTTGGTATGTTGATTCTTGGTCTTAAATCAACGGGTTGGGTTTCAGTTGAAGTTGAAAATTTCCAACAATTATCAGAATCCGGTATAACTCAGTCTCAACATGCACTTGATGTTTTATGGTTTATTTATGTAATGGTTCCTGCTATTGGTTGTGCAGTCGGACTTTTGATATGGAAATTCTATAAACTTCGCGACAGTGACGTACAGGTTATGGCTGACTGCAATGCAGGCAAAATCACTCGCGTAGAAGCTGAAATTAAATTAAGTAATAAATAAAAGGGGAACGATGAAATGATAAAAGATTTTTATTCAGATAAAGTTTTTCTTCAAAATGAAACTGCAGAAAAAATTTATGATTCTATAAAAGATTTACCGATTATTGACTATCATTGTCACCTTCAACCAAAAGAAATATATGAAGATAAACAGTTTGATAATATCGGTGAAATCTGGCTTGGCGGAGACCACTATAAATGGCGCTTGATGAGAAGCGTGGGTATTGATGAAAAATTTATAACTGGCAATACTACATGGAAAGAGAAATTCATTAAGTATGCAGAAGCGCTTGAGCTCGCTCTTGGTAACCCGCTTTACCACTGGTCACACATGGAGTTAAAACAGTTTTTTGGCATCAATGAGCCGTTAACACCGGATAATGCTGAAGAAATATGGGAAAAGGCAAACAATGTAATTAAAGAAACTAAAATGTCTCCCAGAAAGCTTATAGCAAACTCAAATGTTGAATATATTGCAACTACTGATGATATTATTGACACTCTTGAGTACCACAAACTGATTTCTGCTGACGAATCTTTTTCAGTTAAAGTAGCTCCGTCTTTCAGAACTGATAATTTGTTTTTATATGCAGCAGATGGTTATAATGAGTATATTTCCAAACTTTCTGTTTGTTCTGGTATAGAAGTCAAGGATATTGATTCACTTAAATCAGCTCTTGAAAACCGTATTGAATTTTTTGTTTCAATGGGCTGTAAAATGACCGATGTAGGAATTGAAAGATTTCCCGAGTATATCGGCACTGATTCCGAAGCAAATGCAGCATTTAAAAAGATACTTGCAGGCGAAGATATTACAGAAAAAGAATATGATTCATTTATATCAAATTTGTATGTTTTCCTTGCAGGTGTATACAAGAAGCACGGTCTTATAATGCAGTTACATTTAGCAGTAAAAAGAAATGCCTCAACTGATCTGTTCAACAAACTTGGCAGAGACGTTGGTGGTGACTGCGTAGGTAATCCGATAAAAATTTCCGCAATTACTGCTCTTCTTGATAAAATGGAAGCGGAAGATAAATTACCGGATACAATTGTATACACCCTGAATCCGACGATTTATTATGAAATTGCTACAGGTATCCGTTCATTCAGAAATGTATCTTTAGGTGCAGCATGGTGGTTCTGTGATAATTTGAGCGGTATCAGAAAACAGCTTGAAGTATACAGTGAAACAGCTGCAATCGGAACTTTCTATGGAATGTTAACTGACAGCAGAAGCTTCCTTTCTTATGCAAGGCATGATTATTTCAGACGCATACTTGCATCATTTTTATCAAATGCTGTTTCAAACGGTGAATATGCACCGCTTGAAAGTGCAATAAAAATTGCTCAAAGAATTTCACATGATAATATCAACAATAAACTTTAAAAGTAAAGGATTTTGAATTATGAAAATGACATTCAGATGGTATGGTGATAATGACCCTGTAACACTTGATCATATCAGACAGATTCCGATGATGACAGGAATAGTATCAGCAATTTATAATGTGCCTGCCGGTGGTGTATGGTCACGTGAAAGCATTGCTGAACTTAAGAAAAAGGCTAATGATAAAGGTTTAGAGTTTGAAGTTGTAGAAAGTGTTCCCGTTCCTGAAGATATTAAACTCGGCAACGAAAAGGCTCCTCAGCTTATTGAAAACTACTGTGAAAATGTAAGAAGGCTTGGTGAAGCAGGGGTAAAATGCATTTGCTACAACTTTATGCCTGTATTTGACTGGCTCAGAAGTGAACTTGAACACATTCACAATGATGGTTCAAACGGTCTTGCTTATGACGAAGAAACTGTTCTTTCAATGAATCCCTTAACGAGTGAATTATCACTTCCCGGTTGGGACGAAAGTTATACTAAAGAACAGCTTAAAGATTTGCTTAAACAGTATGAGGATCTTGGCGAAGAAAAACTCTGGGAAAATGTTAAAACTTTTCTTGAAGCAGTAATACCTGTTGTTGAAGAATCTGGCGTTAAAATGGCTATTCATCCAGATGATCCGCCATGGGGCATTTTTGGTTTGCCGAGAATCATAACAAACGAGGAAAACCTTGACAAATTCCTTAAACTCGTGGATTCTCCTGCAAATGGACTTACTTTCTGTACAGGCTCATTAGGTGCTGATCCTAAAAATGATTTAGCTAAAATGATTAGAAAATATGAAGGAAGAATTCATTTCGCTCATTTGAGAAACATTAAGTACCTTGGCGACAGGCAGTTCATGGAAACAGCACATCCGAGTTCTTGCGGTTCATTTGACATGTACGAAATAGTAAAAGCTCTCCATGACAGTGGTTTTGACGGCTATGTGCGTCCTGACCATGGCAGGATGATCTGGGGTGAAAAAGGAAGATATGGTTATGGTTTGTTCGACAGAGCACTTGGTGCCACATATCTTTCGGGATTAATTGAAGCAGTAGAAAAATCAAAATAAATCGAGGTATAAATTATGGAATCAAAAGTAATTGTTATTACAGGTGCTGGTGGTATCCTTTGCGGTAATTTTGCAAAAGAGTTGGCAAAAGACGGCCATAAGGTTGCGCTTCTTGATATTAACTTTGATGCCGCTGAAAAAATTGCATCAGAAATCAGAGGAAATGGCGGACAAGCAATTGCCATTAAAACTAACGTTCTTGAAAAAGAAAGCCTTGAAAACGCTCATAAAGAGGTCAACAAGACATTTGGTAAATGTAATATACTTATTAATGGTGCAGGCGGAAACAACCCAAGAGGCACAACTACAAATGAATATTTCAATCCTGAAGATATCGATAATCAAGATGTTGTATCTTTCTTTGATCTCCAGCCTGACGGAATAAGTTTTGTTTTTGACCTTAACTTCCTTGGTGTACTTCTTCCTACACAGGTGTTTGCAAAGGATTTTGTAATGGGGGAAAAAGGTTGCATTCTCAATATTTCTTCAATGAATGCATACACTCCCTTGACAAAAATCCCTGCATATAGTGGTGCTAAAGCAGCTGTTTCAAATCTTACACAGTGGCTTGCAGTTCATTTTGCAAATTCAGGGGTAAGAGTAAATGCAATTGCACCCGGATTTTTTGTCACAAATCAGAATAGAGGATTATTGTTTAACGAAGACGGCACACCAACTGCGAGAACAAATAAAATTCTGAATGCGACTCCTATGGGTCGATTTGGTGAAGCAAATGAACTTATGGGAACTGTTCGCTTCTTACTTGATGATTCTGTATCGAGTTTTATTACAGGTGTTGTAATTCCCATCGATGGCGGCTTCTCAGCTTATTCAGGCGTATAAACGGAGGTATAAAAATGACTAAAGAAAGAGTAATAGAAAGAATTAAAGATAAAGGTATCGTTGCGGTTGTCCGTGCAGAAAATTCAGAAAAAGCATTTGATATTGTTGAAAAATGTATCGCTGGCGGCATTGATGCCATTGAACTTACATTCTCTGTGCCTTACGCTCATCACGTTATTGAAGATCTTTCAAAAAAATATGGCGACGAAATTGTTCTTGGTGCAGGAACAGTCCTTGATAGCGAAACAGCTCGAATTGCTTTGCTTTCAGGCGCACAGTATATTGTTTCACCCCATTTTAATCCCGAAGTTACAAAACTTTGCAACAGATACAGAACTGCATCAATGGCAGGTGTTTTAACAATTACAGAAGCAGTTACAGCCATGGAAGCAGGCGTTGATGTTTTAAAACTTTTCCCCGGTGATTTAAGTGGTCCCAGATTTATTAAAGATATTAAAGGTCCGCTTCCCTGGGTACAGATAATGCCTACCGGC
Organism: Acutalibacteraceae bacterium; assembly: GCA_045532395.1. Lineage (GTDB taxonomy): Bacteria > Bacillota > Clostridia > Oscillospirales > Acutalibacteraceae > SIG575. The sequence continues at coordinate 2,875 of JAZSFV010000137.1, read as the reverse complement.
GGTGTTGATGCTGACAATGTAGGCGAATGGATAAAAGCAGGCGCAGTTGCAGTAGGTGCAGGCAGTTGCCTTACAAAAGGTGATATTACTGCTAATGCAAAAGCGTGTATTGAAAATATCAAAGCAGCAAGAATGTAAATAAATAAAGAAGGCATCGTTATGGATAAAGTAAGATTTGGCGTTATCGGCATTGGCAACATGGGTTCTTCACACGCTAAAAATCTTTATGATGGTAATATAAAAAATGCTGTTTTAACATCGGTGTGTGATATTGATGAGAAAAAGCGTGAGTGGGCAAGCGATAATTTAAAATCAGTTGACGTTTTTACTGATTACAATGATATGCTGAAGAATGCTCAGATTGATGCGGTTATTGTTGCTACACCTCACTATTTACATCCGGTTATTGCTATTGAAGCTTTTAAAAACGGGTATAATGTTCTTACTGAAAAACCAGCAGGGGTTTATACTAAAAAAGTTGAAGAAATGAATGCTGAGGCTTTAAAAAGTAATAAAGCTTTCTGTATTATGTATAATCAGAGAACGAATCCTATTTTTAAAAAAGCCCGTGAAATTATGCTTTCAGGTGAAATGGGTGAATTAAAGAGGGTAATCTGGATTGTTACGAACTGGTACAGAAGACAGGAATATTACGATTCAGGTTTATGGCGCGGCACATGGCGTGATGAAGGTGGCGGCGTATTAATCAATCAGTGTCCGCATAATATCGATATAATGCAGTGGATTGTCGGAATGCCCTGTAAAATCACCGCTCATTGTTCATATGGTAAATATCACGATATCGAAGTCGAAGATGATGTATCTGCGTTTTTTGAATATCCTAATGGTGCTACTGGTGCATTATTTACTTCAACCGGTGAAAAACCTGGTACTAATCGTCTTGAAATTTCGTGCGATAATGGTAAAATTCTGATAGAAAACGGCAAACTTTGTATATGGAAATATAGCATCTCTGAACGTGAATTCAGACACTATTCTTCTGATGAATATAAAAAGCTCCAATGTGAATATTCCGAGTTTATACCCGAAAACGATGAATCATCTGCGCATAATCAGATACTTCAGAATTTTGTCAATCATATTCTCTATTCAGAAGAATTGATTTCTCCGGGATATGATGGAATCAAAGGCTTGTCGATTTCAAATGCAATTCATCTTTCTGATTGGACCGAATCATCAGTGACTCTGCCCATTGATTCAGATAAGTTTGAAGAGCTACTTACGAAGAAAGTTGAAACTTCAACAAAAAAATCAAAAATTACTTCTGATAATTCAATCAAAGCAGGCGTTGCGTCTGACAGATGGAATGTTAAATGGTAAAAAAATAAGCGGTGTTTCCACCGCTTATTTTACTTTTATCAGCAAAAGTTTACCATTTTTTACAAACACTTCAGCTTCATTACCTTTTATGACTTCATTACTGATTCCGTATTGATATTCAGTTGTGATTACTGCATTTTCAAGGGGGTATTTTGCGTTTTTTATAGTGATGCCTTTAGCATTGCCGTAAATATTAATTAATGAGAAATAAGCGTAATTATCGCTGATTTTAACAGGTTTGTCACTTATAATTGAAAGTTCAGAGTAATCATCGATAATTACTGCATTTTTGCCGTTATTGTAAAGATATTCAAGTATTGAGATGTTACCTAAAGAGTGGTCAAAACGATTTCCTAAAGCACCTATTATCAGAAAATCATCAAAGCCTCTTTTTAAAGCTTCTTTTATGGCGTAAAATGTGTCGGTATCATCTTTTTCGCATGGTAAAATAATTGTTTCAATGTTTGTATCAGGTTTTTTGAATGAATCAAAATCCCCAATAATTAAATTTGCTTTGATTTTAAGCATATCAAGATGTTTTAATCCGCAATCGCAAAAGATACCAAAATCATCTTCTTTAAGATATTCGTTTATAAAATTATAGTTATTGATTTCAGCACCGCCTACAATAACGCATCTCATGATTATCACTCCAAATATTAAGTGACTGTATTATACCAACAATTCTTTATATTTGCAACTTTTATAAATTCTTTTTGTCGTTAATATATTGAATATTTAGTTGAAAAATGTTAAAATAACACTATTAAATGTTTTTGGGTGAATCTATGTATAGTGAATTTTTAAGTTTAAGAAAAAAGATAATTGAAAAAGATTTTTCACGTATGAATGACAAACAGCTTCAGGCTGTATTACATACTGACGGACCGTTTCTTATACTTGCCGGTGCTGGTAGCGGTAAAACAACTGTTATTGTAAACAGAATTTATAATCTTATCAAATTTGGTAAAGCATATCATTCAGATAAATGTTATTTCAATGTTCAGGAATCTGATATTGATATTATGCGAGATTATATTGACGGTAATATCAGTGATATTTTTGATATTGAGGATTTATTGTGCGTTGATGCGGCAAAACCATGGCAGATACTTGCGATTACATTTACCAACAAAGCAGCAGGGGAATTGAAAGAAAGACTTTCAAAAATGTTAGGTCCTCAGGGTAATGACGTGTGGGCAAGCACTTTCCATGCTTTTTGTGCTAAAGTTTTACGCCGTGACGGCAGTAAAATAGGTTTCTCGTCTAATTTTACAATTTACGATACTGACGACAGCAAAAGAATGATGAAAGAATGTATGCGTCAGCTTGAAATCAGTGACAAAATATTACCCGTGAAAACTGTTTTAAGTGAAATCAGCCATGCAAAGGATTCATTGATTTCTCCGGCTGAATATGCTAAAAATGCAAGCAGTGATATTCGCTTACAGATGATTTCAAGAGCTTATACAAAATATCAGGCAATGCTCAAAAACGCCGATGCTATGGATTTTGACGATATAATTGTAAATAC
>JAZSFV010000193.1:0-4638 GCA_045532395.1 Acutalibacteraceae bacterium | reverse complement strand
TACTCTTGACACAAACTACACATACGAAGCCAGCATGACAATTCCTGAAGGATATATTATAAGCTGCGAACCGCTCGTTAACAGTGAAGTGCCGAAGGGTAGTGCAATTAAAGTAGTTCTCAGCCTTGGACAAGAGGCATCAACAAAAAATATTATTGTCAAGCTTCCTGATTCGGGTCTTGGTACTATTGTTTATAAATTAAACGGAAATAAAGTTCACACAGTACCATCATACGCATTTAATGGTGATCTTTATCAGGCACCTATTACAGGTGTTGGTGCTTCCAATGTAGTTGAAGTGTATGTTAATGATAATCTTTACTTCAGTTGTAAAGTTGATTTTACATCTACACCTCCTGTAGTAACAAATGTTATTGACCATACCGGAACAATCGATTACGGAACAATTTATTCTTGATTTGGAGTTGACTTTTTTGCAGCAACTTGAAGGTACAATTATAAAAGGTATCGGCGGCTTCTATTATATAGAAGTCGCTGATGACATATACGAATGTAAGGCTCGTGGTGTTTTTCGTAAAGAAAAAATCTCTCCGTTGCCGGGAGACAGAGTGTTGTTCACAGTTAATGATGGTGCAGAAAATACTATTGACAAAATTTTGCCACGAAGAAATGTTTTTATAAGACCTCCTATTGCAAATATTGACAGACTTTTTGTTGTGACATCTGTTTGTGAACCCAAACCTAACACATTGGTTATTGATAAATTGATTGCTGTTGCGGAAAAGAACGATGTAGAACCTGTTATAGTAATTACAAAAAATGATCTCGGAGATTCATCTGAACTTGAAAATATTTATAAAAAAGCAGGTTTTATCACTGTTGTTACATCAGCTGAAACCGGCGAAGGCACTGATGAAATAAAAGCTTTGATCGAGGGTCATGTAAGTGCTTTTGCAGGCAATACCGGTGTTGGTAAATCGTCTCTTTTAAATAGCATTGATTCTTCTTTGTCTTTGCAGACCGGAGAAATAAGTGATAAGTTAGGTCGAGGACGTCATACAACACGTCATATTGAATTGTTTAAGGTTTGTGGTGGGTATATTGCTGACACACCGGGATTTTCTTCTATTGATTTTCAGAGTGTAGAAAAAATACTCAAAGATGAACTTCCTTTCTGTTTCCGTGAATTCCATGATTATCTTGGGTCTTGTAAATTTTCTACCTGTTCACATACTAATGACAAGGGATGCAAAATTATTGAAGCTGTAAACGAGGGGATAATTCCCGTTTCCCGCCACGATAATTATGTAACCATGTACAACGAAGTAAAGAATTTAAAAGAATGGGAACTATAATATTAATTGCCTGAAAACCTGCTGCTTCAGATGATTACAGCAGGTTTTCACATTTATCTGCGTTATGAATATAATAAAAATGACAGCAGATAAATGAGGTGTTTTAAGTGCGGAGACGGAGATACTGTGGCTTGGGGATTGTTCTGATTTCATTTGGTGCAGGACTATTTCTTTCGTGCTGTTTACCGTCATCTTTTCTTGTTGCTGCTGTTGCAGTAGCAATAATTATTTTGGGATTTGCTATTTGCAGTAATTAATTTGGAGGTTGCAGTATGAAGGTTATTGTGTTTAAAAACCCAAAATTGATAAGTGGATTTTTGAGAATGATATTTGGTATTAAGAAAAGGGATTTTACAAATAACTGATTTGCCATACTGCAGAGTAAATCTCTGCGGTATTTTTTTCTTGACTTATACTCGTTATTAGTGATATACTGTCAAAAAAGGAGGCATTATTATGGAAAATAAACCTTTATACATATTGACTTATGACCATGGCGGCTTTGTCCTTTGGGGGAACGAAGTTAAACCGCGTCTTAAAGAGCTTGTTGAATGGATGGAAAAGTATCCGAAATTAAAAATTGGTCTTGATTATGAATCATTTACTTTTGATGAATACTCAAAAACAGATCCCGAAATTATTGAGTTAATTACATATTTATTAAAAAAATATCCTGACAGATTTGGCTTGGGTGCAACAACATACGGTCAGCCATTATCTTTATTTGTTTCAGAAGAATCCAATGTGCGTCAGTTGACTTATGCGATAAAAACTAATCTGAAATTTTTTGGTCTCACACCTAATGTCTATGCAATTTCTGAGTTTGCATTAAACAATCAGACTCCCCAGCTTGCAAAGCTCTGCGGATATGAAGCTGCAATTTTACGTTCACATGTTATGGGCTATGGTTACACAAAGAATTTTGATGTGCCATGGGGACGTTGGATTGGTAAAGATTTAACCGAAATACCTGCAGTTCCGACTTATGAAGAGCAGGGCAGAGGATATAACTGCACAACTCTTGATAACTGGATTTTGTCGCGCTGGCCCAGAGAAGGTTGCTATTGGTCTCTTGAAGATTTCGAAAAGAAGTTTGAACATATTTCTCCGCTTCTTGCTTCAAGATATGACGACCTTACTCAGGATGTTAAAGATATTACAGAATATATCGAAACAAAAGACGATTATCATTATGTTCTGCTTGAAGATCTTATACCGCTTTATGGCGAAGCTAAAGAGGAAATACGTACAAATGATAATGATTTCCACGTTCAGATGCCTTGGGGATACTGCGGTAATGAAATTTTCAACGGTTGTCGAGCTTCAGAGGTCGCTGCTGTTCAGGCAGAAAAACTTAATGCACTTGCAGTAATGCTTGGCGGAGTTTCACTTCAGGAAAATCTTGAACAAGCATGGAAATATGCTCTTGTAGCTCAACATCATGATGTTACAATCTGTGGATTGCTTGATTTAGCAAGACGTTTTATTCCTGATTCGCTTAAACTTTCAAATGAAAATATTGCTGAATCTTCAAAAACACTTTTTGAACGTTTTGCTGATAAAGACAATGAATCTTTGCTTGTTGTCAATCACAATTCATTTGACATTGATGAATGGATTGAATGTGAAATTTCAGAAGATTGTTCAGTTTATGATGGCAAAAATATACTTGAAAGTGTAGTTACAGAAACAGACAATCAAAAAATCCTTCATGTTCATGTTGTATTACCTGCATTTACTGTAAAGAGATTTACTTTACAGAATGGTTGTGCAGAAACTGAGCAAAAATTTACTTGGAATGAAGCAGAAGGTGAATTAGTTACTCCGGTATATAAGGTGAAACTTACTGATAAAGGTATATCTTACATTGAAAAAACAGAAAATTCAGTGCGTATTTTTGACAATGGTGCCGGTGAATTGTTTACAGCCTATGTTGACGGAGAAAGTTGCAGATCAAATGGTAAATGGGATGTGAAAATCAGTTCGTATCACGCAGTAGCAACGCAAAAGGGAAATATAGGCAGTGTACCTTATGTATTTGAAATGAGCTTCAATGGTTGTCAGCCAAGAATTGATTGTAAAGTTAATTTTGAAATACATAATCAGAAAATCGGTCTCACCGGTATTGACGAAGGCCTTAAAAAATCTTTGACGATTGATGGTCACAGACATGAAGAAAAACTTAACTTTATTATGAATGTTTGTGTTGATAAAAATCGCAGAATGGTAAGAGACTTGCCTTTTGCAATTTCCGATTGGAATGGTGCGGTCCGTAAAAATGAAAGCTATTGGTACCCCGAAGATGATATCCGTTACGATGTTGAAGTATCACACGAAGAATCATTCAACAGTGCAACATACATGCAGGGTGTTTACTGGCTTGCTCTTCGCGATGAAAAGCAGGGTGTTGCAGTTATCAACCGTGGTTGCATGGGTTCAGTTGTCCAGGGTAACAGACTTTCAATTCCGCTTGTTTATGCTGATTCATATATGTGTGGTACAAAAATGCTCGATGGTATTTTTGATGATGAATTTTCAATTATGCCGCTTGATGAATCAATGTCAGACGCTGATTTACATAAAGTAGCGATGTCATATGCTTATCAGCCTCCGGTATTTAAACTTGAAAAGGGTAACGGCGATATGTCTGAATACAAAATTGCTGACTTTAATGATAACGGCTCTGATGTTATTCTTACAACTTTCTATCCTGAAGATGGTGCTGTTTTTGCAAGATTCTGTAATTATTCAGATAATAAAGCGACTGTAGATTTCAATATCCTTGCCGGCAAAAATATGAAAATTACCGATTTGCTCGGAAAAGAAACAGATGACGTAACTGACAATAAACTTCATTTCCGCCCATGGGAGATCAAGACTGCCAGGATTTCGCTTTGATTTAATTTTTAACCGACTGGAAACAGTCGGTTAATTTTTATATTTCAGTAAACATTTGTTCGGAAAATATTGTAAAGCTATTTACAATTAGCAATATTTCGTTTATAATAATTATATTGATATTTTTTCGTAACGGAGGTGTTGTTTTGGAACTTTTTGAATTGCATTCATCATATAAACCAACAGGTGACCAACCACAGGCAATCAAAGAATTGGTGGATGGATTGAATAAAGGTTTTAAAGAGCAGACACTTCTTGGTGTTACAGGTTCAGGTAAGACTTTTACTATGGCGAATATTATTGCTGAAGTCAACAGACCAACCCTTGTTTTAGCCCACAACAAAACTCTTGCTGCGCAGCTTTGTTCGGAGTTCAGAGAGTTTTTTCCAAACAACGCAGTTGAATATTTCGTATCCTACTATGA
>JAZSFV010000279.1:0-4663 GCA_045532395.1 Acutalibacteraceae bacterium | reverse complement strand
TTATGTAAAGACAACAATATTCCGATTCTTGTTTTCAACCTTAACGATCCGTACAATATAATCCGTGCAGTTGAAGGTAAAAATATCGGCACAATAGTAAAATAATTAATTTTTAAATATATTTTCAGGAGGAAAAATATCATGCAAGAAGTTTTTAACGTAACAAAAGAAAAGATGGAAAAGACATTAGGTTCACTTCAGTCAGAATATGCTTCAATAAGAGCAGGCAGAGCAAGTGCTGCAGTGCTTGACAGACTGAGTGTTGATTATTACGGTTCTCCCACACCTATAAATCAGCTTGCAACAGTATCTGTTGCAGAGGCAAGAATTCTTAACATTCAGCCTTGGGATAAATCAGTTCTCACTGCAATTGAAAAAGCAATCCAGACTTCAGATATCGGCATCAACCCCACAAACGACGGCTCTATTATCCGTCTTGTTTTCCCGCCTCTTACTGAAGACAGAAGAAAAGAAATTGTTAAGGATATCAAGAAAAAGGCAGAAGATGCAAAGGTAGCTGTTCGTTCAATCAGAAGAGATAACATTGACAAGCTTAAGAAAATGCAGAAAAATTCTGAAATTACAGAAGATGACCTTGCAAACGGTGAAGAAAAAATTCAGAAAATTACTGATGAATACATCAAAAAAGTAGACGATAAAGCTAAAGATAAAGAAAAGGAAGTAATGGAAATCTAACTTTTCGTTACGCATAAAAGTTTATGAAAAGTAAATTCAAACTTGAATCCTTTGATGTTTTGCCCCGCCATGTAGGTGTAATTATGGACGGTAACGGCAGGTGGGCAAAGCAAAGGGGTCTTGAGCGTTCAGCTGGTCATAAAGAAGGAGCAAATGTTTTCAGAACAATCTGCGAATATGCTTGTGACCTTGGAATAGAATGTATAACTTTCTATGCTTTTTCAACTGAAAACTGGTCAAGACCTGAACTTGAAGTCAAGTCAATTATGTCGCTTCTTCGTTCTTATCTTCTCGAGGCTCTCGAAAGAAAAAAAGAAAATGAAGAAAAAGGTATGAAAATCAGATTTATCGGTGATGTGAGCCGTGTTGATAAAGAGCTGCAGAAGATGATTAAAATAATCGAAAAGCAGTCTGCGAAAAAAACACGTACGGTTGTGAATATTGCCGTAAATTATGGCGGTAAGCAGGAGTTGGTCAAATCATTTAAAGAAATTGCCGAAGATATTGAGAAAGGCAAGTTAACAGCTGCTGATATTACTGACGAGCTTATAGAAAGCCGTCTTTATACACCGGATTTTCCTGCGTGCGATTTGATAATCAGACCAAGTGGGGAGTACAGATTGTCAAATTTTCTCACCTGGCAGTCTGCTTATGCAGAATTCTGGTTTTCAGATATTCTCTGGCCGGACTTTACAATTGACAATTTTAACGAAGCTCTCAGGGCGTTTGAAAAGAGAAACCGTCGTTTTGGCGGAGTGTAAATCAAGGTGATTATATAATGAAAACAAGAGTAATTTCATCGGTTGTGGCATTGGTAATAGGTGTAAGCGTAATTGTAGGCATTTCCACACCTGTATTTCCGATTTTTGTAGCGTTTCTCAGCGTTACTGCAGCTAATGAAATAATGAAAGTAGCAGGTGTAAAAAGTAATCTTATCATAGTGCCTGCTTCTGTATTCTCGGCAGTTATACCTATGTATGTCGGCGTAATGGATAAAGTTAAGTACAATATACCTATTGATGCAGTTTTGGTTTTGTACTGCATTATGATTTTGTCTTTTACGCTTAAAACTCATAAAAAGACAAAATTTGAGCAATTTGCAATAACACTTTACGCATCGGTTTTTATCCCTTACGCATTTTCATGTGTAATCATGATAGGTAGGGTTTATAATACATATGCAGATGTTTATAAATTTGCTGAGGGTATTTATCTTCTTTTCTTCTCTCTTTTCTGTGCTTTCCTGACAGATACTTTTGCATATTTCGTAGGAAGAAAATTCGGTAAACATAAAATGGCGCCTGTTATCAGCCCTAAGAAGAGTGTAGAAGGTGCAATTGGTGGTTTTGTACTGTCAGTTGCGTTTAACATTGCTGTTTTTGCAGGTGTAAACAAGTGGATTTTCCATGGTGAAACTGCAATAAGTTTTGTGTTTATTATTGTAATGTCTGTAATTCTTTCAGGAGTTAGTATGCTTGGTGATTTAACTGCTTCACTTCTCAAACGTAATTACGGAATAAAAGATTTCGGCAAAATCATGCCCGGTCATGGTGGCGTTATGGACAGATTTGACAGTTGTGTTTTTGTCTGGCCCGTACTCATGGCAGGAATAAAATTTATAAATATGTAAGGTAGAAGTTATGAAAAAGATAGCTATTCTTGGCTCTACCGGTTCTATTGGAAAACAATCTCTCGACGTTATACGTATGAGAGGTTTTTCCGTTACAGCCCTTACTGCAAACAGTAATGCGGATATTATTGAAGAACAGGCAAGAGAATTTAAACCTAAATATGTAGCACTTCACGATGAGAAAGCCGCAAAAGATTTGAAAATAAAGCTTGCTGATACCGATATTAAAGTTTTATCAGGTCTTGACGGTATATGTGAATGTGCAAGCCTCGAAGAAACAGATACGGTTCTTAACAGCGTTGTGGGCATGGTTGGTCTTAAACCTACCGTAACCGCAATAGAAGCTAAAAAGGAAATTGCTCTGGCAAACAAAGAAACTCTCGTGGCAGGCGGTAAACTTGTTACTGACAAAGCACGTGAAAATAATGTCAGAATTTTGCCTGTAGACAGCGAACATTCGGCAATTTTTCAGTCCCTTGGCGGTTGTGTGTCAAAGTCTATGATTAAAAGACTTATTCTTACTGCATCAGGCGGACCGTTTTTCGGCAGAAAAAGAGAAGACCTGGCAAGTGTGACTGTTAAAGATGCACTTAAACATCCCAACTGGGAAATGGGTGCAAAAATAACCATCGACTCTGCTACAATGATGAACAAAGGTCTTGAACTTATTGAAGCAGCATGGCTTTTTGATATGCCTGCAGATAAAATTGACATTGTTGTACATCGTCAGAGCATTATTCATTCTCTTGTGGAATATGTGGATAATTCAGTTATTGCGCAGCTTGGTGTGCCTGATATGAGAATTCCGATTCAGTATGCTCTTACTTATCCCGAAAGATATGAAAGTCCCGTTAAACAGCTGAATCTGACTGATTTTGGTACTCTTACTTTTGAAGATGCCGATGAAGATACATTCTGTTGTATAAAACATTGTAAAAATGCTCTTTCACGTGGCGGTACTGCAACTGCAATTGCAAACTCTGCCAACGAAGAAGCAAATAAACTTTTCAGAGAAGGAAAAATCGGATTTCTTGAAATTGCTGACCTCGTAGGGGAAGCTCTTGAAAATATTTCTGTTAAAAATGAATATACTTTAGAAGATATATTTGAAACAGATAAAGAAGCAAGAAATTTTGTTATTGAAAGAAGTGGTAGAAATTAATCTTTTATCTTTAGATTTATCAGCTTTGTGGACTAAAGCATGGCCGATAATTTTAGCAATATTGTTTTTTGGACTGATTATTTTCATCCACGAATTAGGCCATTTTACCTTTGCAAAAATATTTAAAGTTAAGGTAAATGAATTTGCTTTGGGTATGGGCCCGACTCTTTTAAAAAAGAAATTCGGAGAAACCACTTATGCGCTTCGTCTTCTGCCGATAGGCGGGTTTGTCAGCATGGAAGGTGAAGATGAAGAAAGTCAGGATGACCGTTCATTTTCTAAAAAACCTTGCTGGCAGAGAATAATTATTGTTTCTGCAGGTGCAGTAATGAACCTTCTTTTAGGGCTTGTTATCTGCATGTGCCTGAATGCAAATCAGGATTTGGTTGCAACTTCAACTGTTGCAAAATTCCATGAAGATGCTGTAAGTGTTTCTTCGGGACTTAAAGTGAATGATAAAATTGTTGAAATAGATAACCATTCTGTCACAAGTTATATGGATTTATCATTCCTTATGATGCGTGATAAAGATGGTGTTATGGATATAACCGTTAAACGTGATGGTGAAAAGGTAGAACTTAAAAATGTAAAATTTCAGATGCGTGAGTTTGAAGACGGCACAAAATCAATGTATTTTGACTTCAAGGTTTATGGTGTTGAACCAACTTTCCTGAATGTTCTGAAAGCAGGTGCAGGGGAAACTCTGTCTATAATAAAAGTTGTTTATTTAAGTTTGTTTGACCTTGTTACCGGTCAATATGGCTTAAATGACCTTTCAGGACCAATAGGTACCGTAACTTATATTGCCGATGTTGCAACACAAGCACAGCAGAGCTATGATTTTTCAGGTTTGTTCCTTATTATGGCGTTGATTACTATCAACATCGGTGTGTTCAATCTTCTTCCTTTACCTGCACTTGACGGTGGCAGACTTTTCTTTATGTTGATTGAACTTGTAAGAAGAAAACCCATAAAACAAAAATATGAATCGTGGATTCACGCTGCAGGATTGTTTTTACTGATTCTGCTTATGATAGTAATTTCAGCAAGCGATATTATAAAACTTATAAAATAAAGGGGGCGCTTTTATGCAGAGAAGACAAACAAAACAAGTTAAAGTCGGTAATATTATTATCGGCTCATCTAATCCTGTTTCTGTTCAGTCAATGCTGAAT
>JAZSFV010000222.1:0-4353 GCA_045532395.1 Acutalibacteraceae bacterium | reverse complement strand
AAGACCGCTTGGCCTCCGACTTCATTTTTATAGTTACTGTTTTTCTTAGTCTTTTTCTTGTTGTTTTTCTTTGACTTTGCCAAAAGAGTCACCTGCTTTCAATATTATGAAAATGGACCGAATCGCTCGGTCCATTAATTAAGTTTATTCTACCCAAGGAAGTTTATCGATTCCCCAAACCTGCGGATATCTGTTAACCTGTACCATATCTGTTTCAACTGCAACTTTGATTACGATGCCATCTGCGAGTTCACCTAATTTTATATCGTTGTTCGCTGTGATGAAGTTAAGAGTCTGTTCTTTGTCACCGTTTGCATCGAGTTCATTTTTGTAATAATAACAAAAATCGTTACCACGGTTATCGTACCAATCACCTGATACAGTATAAGGTACATTTGCAGGGTGCTGAGTTGAATTGCCGTTCATTGAATACTCATGCACCATTTTAACTCTTAAATAGCCTGCACCGTCGCCCTTATATTTTACATCAACACGAAATTTACCGATATAGTTTGCATCAGCACTGTTTGTACTGAGAGTAATCAATCCGTCTTCATCAATGAAATTTTCTTCCGTACCTTCAAAATAACATACAGGTTCTGCCTGAAAGTTTGCAACTGAAAACTGCTGTTGCTGCTTTTGTTCTTCAATTACATCCTGAATAAACCAAGCAAGAGTGGGCACTATCAAAAGAGCAATAATAACTGACAAAATTACTATTAATCTTACTTTTTTATTTGTAATAAATTTATCTTTCAATTTTGTCACCTACCCATGCTTATTGTTGTTCTGTAGTTGCTTCCGTGTTTGACGCTTCTTCTACCGTTGTTTCTGAATTTTCTTCTGTCGGCTTTGTTGTGAGAGCTGCTGTTACTGCAGCGTCATTATCCTGAACTGCAATAATTCTGATGTTGCAGGGATATTCGATATTTGCAATTCCCCCTGCATTCTGCCACTTACTTTCTCCGCCTGCTGCAGCTTGTGCAAGGTCATATTCAACCCAGAAAATGATTCTTACTTTTGCACTTTCACCGGGAGCAAGAGTATCCTTATCAGGAGGTGCAAGAGTGACATACTTTGATTTAAATTCATTATTATATTCGTTAAGCTTTGCTTCAATATCATCGTGAGTTGAATTTTCATCGATTCCGAATAAAGTTTCAAGTTCTGTTTTTATTGCACCTTTTTCTACTTTTGTAGAAGTTGTTGTTTCATCTTCACCTTCTGCTACAGTTTCAGGAGCATTTTCAAGTTTTTCAATAAATGCAACATAGCGAAGACCTTTTGTTACTGATTCTTCATCAGGTGTTATATTTACAATGATTCTTGCAGGTGCTTCACCTGAATTTGTAAGAGTTACTTCTTTTACAATAGCCACTTCATCAAAAAGCTTTTCATCAAAGTCGCAAAGTTTTGTTGCACCTTTGAATTTGAGAACATTTTCGTTTTCGAAAAGAGTTTGTTCAACATCAAATGTTGCAAAAGTGATTGACGTCGTTGAACTCTGTGTTTTATAAAAATATGCACTTGTAGGTGAAAGAAGGCTGAAATACGCTACAATTAAAATTAACGCCGCAGCAAAAGCAGAATATTTAATTGTTCTTTTCTTCGCTGTGCTCATTTTTATCACCTCTCGTCTTATTTTTATAAAATACACTTACTGCAAAGCCTACTGCCATAACAACCAGGGCTGAAATTATGATAATCACGGCATAGTTGGCTGATGTAAGCCATAAAGACAGATAACCTAAAAGGGGTATTGAAAACCATACTTTGCCTTTAATCTGGTCTGCCGTTGCACTTTCCTGGTCTACTAGACCTGTCTTGTCGCCTGCAGTAAAAATTTCTTTTTTATCGTAATCTATTGAAACGATTCTGTGAGTATATGTTGTGCCGTCTTTTACTTTAAATTCAACGGTAACAATATCCCCTTCTTTAAGCTTTTCAAAAGGAGTTTCTTTCACAAAAACAACATCGCCTTTTGAAAGATTAGGGTTCATACTGTTTGATGCTACAGAATAACCTTTTGCACCGCAGATTGTTACAACTGCTATAAAAAGGAACAATCCTGCAATAATAACACAAAATGCGTTTCTTAATATTCTTAAAATCTTATCCATTATTTGCGTTTTCTTCAGTTGTCGTTTCTTCTACTGGTGTAAAATATTTCCATTCAACAAAATCTGCCTGTTTTGCTTCGATAATAAAATTAAGTGTCATTTTTTTACCCTGCAAATCAATCGGCACATCACCGCTGATTTTAATTTTACCCGCAAGAGGAATTTCGTTTTCTGCATAAACTCTTGTTGTGGTTTCGGTTGCTGTTTCAGTTGTAGTTTCTGTTACTTCATCGTCTACCACTACACCACCATCGGTTGCAGTTTCTGCAACTTCAGTTTCAGCTACAGTTGTGGTTTCTGCTTTTTTAATACCGGGAATTCGTCTGTCATCACCCTGTACATCTTTGGGAGTGTAGTAAATGCAACCATCTTTGGGATCTACATACCATTTGCTATCTGTTCCTTCTTCATTTACAAACTCAATCCATTTGAAAACTTCTGTTGAACCTTCGTATGTACACTCAACACGTACACGAAGTTCTGTATCAATTGTTGAATAATTAGTAATTACAATTGCCTGTGCAAGTTCAAGTTCTTCGCCCGGAAGAACAAGAGCTTCTTTGTTCTTAAGTTCAAGATTACCTTCTACTGTAAAATTAAGATCGCCTGAACTTAATTGCATGCTTTTGTTTTCACCGCTGCCGAACCATGTCTCTGTTGCATGAAAGCCTACAAGACTGAATACTGCCACAAGGGAAAGTACAACACAAATTATTCTCTTTTTCATACTTCTGAACCCTCCTTCTTATGACGAACGTTTTCAATCTCAAATGCTATATATACTGCATAGATAACTACTAAAATGATTTTTCCCCACACTGTCGAAAGCGCCATGGGGACGAAACCTACAAGCGGCATCTTCTTTTCTACCCTGCCGACTACATTTTCAAAGGAAGTATAGCCCGGGTCTTCTGCGTTATTGTTATCGCCTTTTGTTCTGAATGATTTTCCCGCTTCGTTTATTTTGACAACTCTGTGAGAAAACCATCTTCCTGAACCGTCTTTTGTGAAAGTAAGCACATCGTCCACTTCAACTTCTTCAAACTCTACTTCCTTTGTAAAAACAAGGTCTCCTTTTTTTATCGCAGGAGTCATACTATCTGAAATTACATAATACGCATCGTAAGATGTGAATTTAGGCAAAAGCCCGATAGTAAGAAGAAATAAAGATAAAAGAATTATAAATGATGTAAAGATGTCAAGTATTATCTTTTTTGCTTTCATCATCGTCTCCGCTACGTGCAATTAAAATTATATCTTTAACTTCGAATGCCATAATCGCAAGCATAGGAAGTATGATAATCAGGAAAAATGCCGCTCTGTTAGTCTGCATAAAATTAACGGCTTTACCTACAAAGGGAATTTTAAACTGAACTTTACCAAGGATTTTGTCTTCTGAAACTAAAGTTTCGTCCTTAACCTTGTTATTATCGCCCTTTGTTTCAAACTTTTTCTGTCCGTTTTCTTCGGTTATATTTATAATGCGATGAGTTACAGCCTGACCGTTTAACTTTTCGTCTGTTGAAATGAAAGTAATTACATCTTTGACTTTTAATTCATCTGCATTTGCTTTTTTAATTACGATTACGTCACCCACATGGTAAGTAGGCTCCATACTGCCTGTCAGCACGTTCATAATGCTGTAGCCTGCAATATTTACTCTTTTGTTGCCTGTTGCATCTTTTGGTGTCATCATTACAAGCAAAAGAAGTAAAAGGCATATTATGAATATTATTGCGGTTATTATTGATGTTATTTTCTTAACTATTTTCATTGTTTAATCACTTGATTCTTAATTACTTGGTTATTGTTTGCTTATTACTGCGTCTACATTTTCAATCTTTATAGACATATTGCTTCCTTTTTCAACTGTTGTTTCTTCATCTATTTTAAAAGAGAAATAAACTCTGTATGTGCCATCTATTTTTGCTGTATATTTTAAAACATTTTCTTCTGTGAGGTCTTTGAGTAATATCTCATCTGTTGCAAATTTATAGTCCTCATCTGTAGTTTCTGTGTTGCCAATCATTAATGCAACTCTGCGGTTTAATTTCACAAATGACATAAGGTTACCGGTACCGGCGTTTCCGATTTCATTTAAATCAAGTGTAAGTACCATTCCTTTTTTTACGTCTGTAAATTCTGCCATGTATGTATATTCTGCGCCGGGGAACATATTTTCAAGAGTAATCTCCTTGGCTTCAATCTTGATATATTGTTTAATGCTTTCAGG
>JAZSFV010000087.1:0-11825 GCA_045532395.1 Acutalibacteraceae bacterium | reverse complement strand
AAAACTCTCACACCAAGAGAAGCACGAGTTTTAAGTCTTCGTTACGGTCTTGATGACGGTAACCCGAAAACCCTTGAAGAGGTTGGTAAAGAGTTTCAGGTTACAAGAGAACGTATCCGTCAGATTGAAGCAAAAGCATTAAGAAAACTCCGTCACCCCAGCAGAAGCAAAAAACTCAAAGATTTCCTTGATTGATTTTTCTGAAAAAAGGGTGATTTCCATGAAAAAACTTTTATCATTATTTCTGGCTTTAATAATGGCTTTTTCATGTTTCTGTATGGCAGTTTCTGCAGAAGAAGACTTCGTTTTTGAAGTGCCGGCAGATAAGCTTGATATGACAAAAACCAAGAAAACTGAAGACATTTTTATACGAGACCCTTGTATTTTGGTTTACGGCAACAAGTATTTCATGTACGGCACAGGCGCTGCAACTAAAGCAGGGTACGGTTGTTATGTCAGCGAAGACCTTGAAAACTGGGCAGGTCCCGTCAATGTTTTTGAAGCAGAAAATGAAGAAGATTTCTACGGCATAGGTGATTACTGGGCACCTGAATGTTACTACTATAATGGTGCTTTCTACCTTTTTGCTACATACAAATCAGGTAAAAACAACCACAGAGGCGTAAGCATCATGAAAAGTGACAGCCCCTTAGGTCCTTTCCATGAGATTACTGACGGACATATTACCCCAAGCGATTGGGACGCAATTGACGGCACTCTTTATATTGACCAGAATAATGAGCCGTGGATGATTTTTGTCCATGAATGGACAAGTATGCCTGATGGTGTGGGCGATATGTCTTACGCAAAACTCAGCGAAGATTTAACCCGTTTCACAACTGAGCCTGTGAGAATGTTTAAGGCAAACGAGCCTTTCTGGACATTCAACCACGTAACTGACGGCCCTTGTCCTTACAGAACAAAAGACGGAAGTCTTATTATGCTCTGGTCAAATAATATTCCTACTTCGGGCTATGCTGTAGGTATTGCAAAAAGTGACAATGGTGAAATTGACGGCAATTGGGGACATGAACTGACTCCTCTTTACACAGAGGGAAGATATCATGCTCTCGATGGTGGTCACGGCATGATTTTTGAAACACTTGACGGCAGACTTATGCTTTCAATCCATTCTCCGAATGCAAGCACTGAAGAAAATATGACCCACGCAATTTTCCTTGAACTTGAAGATACAGGTTCGACAATAAGAATAAAAAGCGAAGCAGAAAGGTCTGATTATTTCTTCTATAAAGCAGGTCTGCTTTTAAAATATTTATGGCTTCAGATTGAACACTTTTTTGAACAATTGTTAGGTATAAAATAAGGGAGTGAAAACTGATGAAATTTGATTTTACAAACCTGAATGTTTTTGCAGAAACAAAAGAAGAATTAAAAGCTGCAGAAATTTTTTCTCTTAAAATAAAAGAAAGAACAGGCAGAAAGCCTGAAATGAAAAACGAAAAACCCGTTGTGATTTTTTCACAGTGTGGTGAAGAAAGACTTCCCGATAAAGACTGTTTTGAAGTGGAGCTTGCTGACGGCGAAATGAAAATTTTTGCCCACACAGTGAGAGGTCTCCTTTTCGGCGCTGGTAAATTCCTTATGAAAACAGTTTGTGACGGGAAAAAGATTACTCTTATTTCTGATATCGCAGGAAAGCATATTCCCGAAAAAAGAATCAGAGGTCATCAGAATGCATACAGAACCATGCCCAATACATACGATGCATGGAGCCCTGAACAATTCCGTGACCATTTCATAAATCTTATGCTTTTCGGCACAAACACAACGGAAATTCTTCCCCCCGACTATCCCATTACTGAAAGAAGTTACAACAGCCTTATGAAATGGGATATGAAAGAGCATATGGATAAATGCTCACATTATGCAAACGAGCTTGATATGGATGTGTCTGTATGGTATCCCAACGATGAACTTCCTGAAGATGAATCTGCAGAATTACGTCGTGAAACACTTAAAGATGCAGAAAGAATTGATATCATTTTTCCGCCTGGAGGCGACCCCGGCGATTACCCCGCAGACCAGTTTGTGTCTCGTTGCGTGAAAATCACAAAAGAACTCCGTAAAGTAAAACCTGAAATTCAGATGTGGCCGTCTGCTCAGATGCCCCGTGGTATTCCCGGATGGGGAGATATGTTTGTTGAAAAAATAAACGCAACTGAAGACGGAATTATTACAGGCGTTATCCAGGGACCAAACAGAGCCATGGAAGTTTACGAATTACGCCGCAGAATTGACTCTCGTTTCCCCTTGAGATTCTATCCTGATATTACTCATAACTTAAGATGCGAATATTCTGTTCAGTATCCGTCAGAAGCATGGCATTATTCACTTCAGGCAGTTAACAGCCGTGAAAGTGTAAACCCCAGACCTCAGGAATATAAGAGAATCCACTCAATAAAATCTCCATATACAGTGGGCAGTGTTTCTTATTCAGAGGGCGTAACTGACGATGCCAACAAATTCGTATGGGGCAGGCTTGAATGGGAAAAAGAACAGTCAGTAAGAGCGATTCTTGAAGACTATTCAAGACTTTTCTTCCCCGGGGCAGATTATGTTAAATGCGCTCAGGCAATTTCAGGTCTTGAATATAACTGGATTGGTGACCCCCTTGATAACCCCAATATTGAAAACACACTTGCTTCTTTCAGAAGTATCGTAAAAGAAAATCCTGAACTTCATGATAACTGGCGTTTCCTTATGCACCTTTACAGAGCAGAGTTTGACATGCTTGTAAAGATGAGAAGACGTGCTGAAACAGATTGGATAGAAGAAGCAAGAGATTATATATTCAGAGATAAGTTAGAAGAAGCAGAGAAAGTTTTATCAAACGATTTCTGCGAAGAATATCATGCTTTGTACAATGAAATCTTCACAATCGGTGATAAACTTTTTGACCTTATCGGTATGCAGACAAGCGTTGAAAGACACGATGCTTTAAACTGGGAACGTGGCGCAGTTCTTGACCAGATTGACCGTCCTGTTACAAACAGACGTTGGTATTTAAAGAAAATTGCACAGGCAAAAGAAACTGAAAACCCCGTTCTTTACATGAAGAAAATTTTCGAGAGAAATAAGGTTGAACCTGACGAAATGTATTTCTCATTTGCAGAGCATGGCTATGCACCTCTCGACTGCACACAGCAGCATGGCGAACCTTACATGAACGTAATTGCTGACAGACGTGAAAACGTAGATGCAGATATCCCCATGGAACTTCTCAAATGCTACGACCATTACACTCTCAATGCAAACCTTGGCGGTTTCACCGGCGATTGCGATTATAAGCTTATCGTAACTTACCATGCAGAAGATAAAGAAAGAAAAGGCGTGCAGACAATTCTTGCAAACGGAAAAACAATTTATTCAGGCAAGAATTACGGCGGTGAAAGAGATGAAGAATTTGACAAAATGTATCTCGCTCCCGGATATTTCTCTGCAGCTTATATTCTTCCGAAAGATGTTTTTGTCAATGGTTGTCTGGAACTTGAAATAGGCGAAACCATTGACGGTGTAGAAATTGGCGAATTCCGAATTGTGAAAGTGAAGTGATTTGGTGCTTTCAAAAGAAGTTGAAAATATACTGCAGTTTGTTCAGAAGCCCGGCAGATATACGGGTGGCGAATTTAATAGCATTATAAAAGATAAAAACAAAGTGGATATAAGATATGCTTTCTGTTTTCCGGATACTTACGAAATCGGTATGTCTCATCTTGGAATGAAAATCCTGTATTCTCTTGTGAATGAAAGAAAAGATGCATGGTGCGAAAGGGTTTTTGCACCATGGACAGATATGGAAGAGGAAATGCGTAAAAACAATATTCCTCTTTACGCGCTTGAAAGTTGCGACCCTATAAAAGATTTTGATTTGATAGGCTTTACCATGCAGTACGAATTGAGTTATACAAACGTACTTAACATGCTTGACCTGGCAGGTCTTCCTGTTTACGCAAAGGACAGAAAAGATTTAACTCCCATTGTTGTTGCAGGTGGTTCATGCGTATGTAACGCAGAGCCTATTGCAGATTTTGTGGACATAACTCTCCCCGGCGAAGGCGAAGAAGTTACAAATGAACTTATTGATTTGCTTAAAATTCACAAGCAGAAAGGCAGTTCAAAAGAAGAATTTTTAAAAGAAGCCGCAAAAATCGAGGGCGTGTATGTGCCTGCATTCTATGACGTAAGTTATAACGATGACGGTACTGTTAAGGAAGTCAAACCCACAAACGGTGCACCCGAAAAGGTTAAAAAGAGAGTTGTGAAAAATCTCGACACAATGTTTGCACCCAAAGAGTTTATTGTGCCTTTTATCGAGCCTGTACACGACAGAACAGTTGTTGAAATTTTCAGAGGTTGCATAAGAGGCTGCAGATTCTGTCAGGCAGGTTTTCTCTACAGACCTATCAGAGAAAAAAGTGCCTCAGTTGTTAACGAGCAGTGCAAAGCAATCTGCAAAAACACAGGATATGAAGAAATTTCGCTTTGCTCTTTGAGCACAAGTGACTACACCGGTCTTGAAGATTTGCTTGATAAACTTTTTGAGTGGACGCTTGACGAGAAAATAAACATTTCTCTGCCGTCGCTTCGTGCTGATAATTTCAGTTCTTCTATTGCAGAAAAGCTTGCTAAAATCAGAAAAAGCGGGCTTACCTTTGCTGCAGAAGCAGGCACACAGAGACTTCGTAACGTAATCAATAAAAACGTAACAGAAGAGGAAATTCTTTCTTCTTCAAGAAAAGCGTTCAACAAAGGCTGGACAGGTGTTAAACTTTATTTCATGATAGGTTTACCTACAGAAACTGACGAAGACGTTACTGCAATTGCAGACCTTTCGCAGAATGTTGTGAACGAGTTTTACAATAACCCCGATAAGCCCAAGGGTAAGGGTGTAAGCGTTAACATAAGCGTTGCATCAT
Source organism: Acutalibacteraceae bacterium (assembly GCA_045532395.1). Lineage (GTDB taxonomy): Bacteria > Bacillota > Clostridia > Oscillospirales > Acutalibacteraceae > SIG575. The sequence goes on along the minus strand of JAZSFV010000087.1, from coordinate 6,888 downwards.
TTGTTCCGAAGCCCTTTACGCCTTTCCAGTGGGAAGCTCAGGACGATATGAAAACTATCGAATACAAGCAGGAGCTTCTTAAAAATTCAGTAAAAACAAAGAAAATCACAATCGGCTGGAACGACCCGAGAATGAGTTTCCTTGAAGGTGTTTTTGCTCGTGGCGACAGAAGACTTTCTCAGGTTATTTATAACGCATATAAGCTTGGTTGCAAGTTTGACAGCTGGGACGACCAGTTCGATTTCGAAAAATGGCTTCAGGCATTTGAACAGGCAGGTCTGGACCCTGCTTTCTATGCAAACAGAAAGCGTTCATTTGACGAAGTTTTCCCCTGGGACCATATGGACTACGGTATCCCTAAAAAATTCTTCGAGAAAGAAAACAAAAAAGCCTATGAGGGCGTGACAACACCTAATTGCAGAGAAAAATGCAACGGTTGTTCGGCAAATAAGCTTTGCGGAGGTGAATGTCATGAACTCGCTTAGAATATGGTTTAAAAAAGTCGGCAGAGCAAAATATATTTCTCACCTTGATTTAATGCGTGCCATGACAAAAGCCATAAAACGTTCAGGGCTTAAAGTATGGTATACAGAGGGCTTTAACCCTCACGCATATATTGTGTTTCCGCTTCCGCTTTCACTTGGCATTGAAAGTGAAAGTGAATGCGTTGATATCCGCGTTGAAGACGGCGTAACTCCATGGGAAGTGAAAGAAAGACTTTTCAATCAGATGCCTGAGGGGCTTGATTTGGTAAGCGTAGAAGAGCCTTTCTGCAACGCAAAGGAAATAAGATACGGCAGATACGTTATCACCCTTGATTTCCCCGATAATAATCAGGCGGAAGAATTTAAAAATCTTTCCGAAAAACTTGTTGACGAAAAAAGCCTTGTCTGCGAAAAGAAAGGCAAGCAGGGTCACAGAAAAGTGATGAAAGAAGTGCCTTTAGGTGAACATATCTTCAATTTCAGGGCAGAAGTCAAAGAAAACGTGCTTGTTATAAACGTTGATTTATCAGCGGGAAACCCTGTGAATATTGCGCCCAATCTTCTCATAAGTGCAATCGAAAAGCAGTCAGAGGTAGTTCCTCAATATAAGAGATTTGAGAAAAAATGTCTGCTTACAGAAAGTTTTGAAATTTTCAGATAAATTTAAAAAAACACTTGATTTTTGCGTTTGATTGTGTTATACTATCAAAGCATTTGTATAGGTCTGAACTGAATTGTCCGATTCAACCAGACTGTATTCATTGCCGAAAGACAACGAAGCTGTCGGTCCTCTGCCATTGTAAATGTGTTACGAACGACTGTAAAAAAGCGGAATTGCCGCAAAACATATTGAAAAGGAGAAATAAAAATGGACGCACTCAAATTGATTGCACAGGACAGCATTAAAGCTGAAAAACCTGCTGTTGAAGTAGGTAACACAGTAAGAGTTCACGTTAAAATCCGTGAAGGTGAAAGAGAAAGAATCCAGGTATTCGAAGGTACAGTTATTGCAAAACGTGGTAGCGGTGTTTCAGAAACATTCACAGTTCGTCGTATCTCATACGGCACAGGTGTTGAAAGAGTATTCCCCGTTAACTCACCCAACGTTGCAAAAGTTGAAACAATCAGAACAGGTAAAGTTCGCAGAAGCAAACTTTATTATCTTCGTGACAGAGTTGGTAAGGCTGCTAAAGTTAAAGAGCAGATTGGCTGATTCTTGTCGATAGGGTTTAGCCCTATGAACTCGATATGGATTTATTGGGGCATGCCTGTTAACAAACGGGCTTGCCCTTTTGCTTTTTATATTTGAAAATAAGGGAATTTTGATTTTATGAAACGAAGAATTGAAAAAACAGTATACGTTTTCGATTCGCTTGGTCAGCCTGCGGAAATTTATAATTCAGAAACAAAAGCAGACAAAAAAAGCATGTCCGTTTTTGATTGGATTTCTTCAATCGTGGTATCTTTTGTGGTGATTTTTGTTATTTTCTGCTTCTTGTTCAGAATCGTGCAGGTAAGCGGTGGCTCTATGACCAACACCTTGCACAATGGCGACTGGCTCCTTGTCAACAACAGCGAAGACGATATACAGTTTGGCGATATAATTGTTGCATCACCCGATACATATGAGCGCGGTCCCGTAATCAAAAGGGTTATCGGCGTTGAGGGTGACGAAATATATATTGATTTTGAGAAGGGTCTTGTCTATCGTAACGGCAAGATTCTTGATGAGCCTTACACAAAAACTCTTACCACTAAAAGTTATGATGTTCAATTCCCTGTCAAAGTTCCCAAAGACCATGTTTTTGTTCTTGGCGATAACAGAAACGGCTCTCTTGACAGCCGTTCAACCAAAATAGGTCTCGTTCATGAAAAATATGTTCTGGGCAGAGTTCTTACAAGGCTTTTCCCCTTTGAAAAAATTGATTATATGGACATGAGATAGCAGGAGGTAGAATTATGGAAGAAAAAGTAAAAAACAAACCTGAAAAAGGCTCAACCCTTTTTGATTTTGCCTCAATTATAATGACAGGTATTATTGCGATTGCAGTTGTTTTTACATTCTTTTTCAGAACTGCAACTGTAAGCGGCAGGTCCATGCAGCCCACACTCAACAGCGGTGACATGCTTATGGTGACTGCTCTCGGCAGCAACCACAAACAAGGCGATATTGTTGTTATCACTCAGCCTAACGCTTTCAATGAGCCTATTATCAAAAGAATAATTGCCGTTGAAGGACAGACGGTTGATATCGACTTTGAACGAGGCATAGTTTACATTGACGGTGTGGAAGAAAACGGAAAATACATGCTCAATTCTCTCACAACTGAAAGAGAAGATTTCAATGGTCCCGTTAAAGTACCGGAAGGTCACGTGTTTGTAATGGGCGATAACAGAAACGATTCTACTGACAGCCGTTCAAACGACGTTGGTATGATAAACGTAAAATATATATACGGAACTGTACTTGGCAGAATTTCTCCTGCAGGCAGTTGGGAAGTAATCTGAGGTAAACAAAATGGCAAGTGATTTTCAGAATCAGGTTGTACAATGGTTTCCCGGACACATGGCAAAAACAAGACGTAAGATAAAAGAAAGTCTGCCTCTTGTTGATGCAGTTACTGAAATTGTAGATGCACGTGTGCCCGTAAGCAGTCACAATCCTGAAATTGCAGATATTATTGCGGGAAAACCTCGTATAGTTGTTCTTAATAAATGCGACGTTGCAGACGAAAGAGCAACAAAAAAATGGATTGAATATTTTAAAAGTCAGGGCGTTGCCGCAATTGCTGCAGACTGTAAAAGCGGCAAAGGTCTCAACGCTTACAGACCTCTTATAAAAGAAGTTTTAGCTGATAAAATCAAATCATACGAAGAAAAAAATATGCAGGGCAGAGCTTTGCGTGTTATGGTGGTGGGCATTCCCAACACAGGAAAAAGTTCATTCATTAACCGTATGGCAGGCAAAAAACGTGCCGAAGTTGCAGACAGACCCGGTGTTACACGTCATAACCAATGGTTTGTTATTGGCGACGGAATTGAGCTTCTGGACACCCCCGGCGTTTTATGGCCTAAATTTGAAGACAGGGCAGTAGGCGATAAGCTTGCCTTTATCGGCTCTGTTAAAGATGATATTCTCGATGTGGAAAGCCTTGCAGTCAGATTCCTTGAGGTAATGAAAAATGATTACCCCGAAAGGCTGACTGAAAGATATAAAATCACAGGCTTTGAAGACAAAGAGCCTTACGAAATTCTTGAAATGATTGGCAGAAAAAGAGGTATGCTCATTTCAGGAGGCGAAATCAACACCGAGCGTGCAGCAACGACAATTCTTGACGAATACCGTGCAGGCAAGCTTGGCAAAATTACTCTCGACAGTATACCACAGGGCGAATAAAATGGAAGCATACGGAGAATTTTTACAACACACTATTTTTTCAATATCAGTAGGATATTTGGTATTTTTACTTGTATTTTTGGCTTTGGGAGTAATTGTCATATTGAAAACAAAGCAAAAGTTTAAAAGTAAGATAAAGTACTTGGTGCTTTTGGTAGTAGCTTTTTTAGGTGCATACGCATACTCGGTTGTGCCAAGATATATGGACTATAAAAATGAAAGCTATGTTGTTCTTGAAAATGTAAAATTTGGAAAAACATACTCGGATTTTGATCGTTCCACAAGATTTAAACTTCCGTTTATGGATAACGGATATTACATAAGATTTGAAGACGGCAGCACAACAGATGTTACAGGGCTTGATTTTTTTGACCTTACAGGATTTGATGAAGACCAAGAAATGGATTGTGAACTTGTTGTGTATGGTGAAAGGTCAAAACAACTTATAGAAATAAAAAGAGATAAAACCGAATAAAACAAGGGCGATTTATAATCGTCCTATTTTCTCATAAAGGGACTGAATTTTATGGACTATACATTTGAACATCAGGCACAGGAGCAGGGCTTTACAGTTGTCTGCGGAGTTGACGAAGCAGGCAGAGGACCGTTAGCTGGTCCCGTTTGTGCGGCAGCAGTAATTCTGCCTGACGGGCTTGTTATTGAAGGTCTTGATGACAGTAAAAAGCTTACTGAAAAAAAGCGTGATGCGCTTTACGATGTAATAAAAGAAAATGCAATTTCCTACGGTATTGCCTTTGCAAGCGTTGAAGAAATTGAAGAATTAAATATTCTTCAGGCAACTTTCCTTGCAATGAAAAGAGCGGTTGAAAGCCTTGAAGTCAAGCCTGATTTAGCACTTGTTGACGGCAATCAGAAACCGCCCCTTGACATTCAGGCAAGGACTTTGGTTAAGGGCGATGCAAAAAGCCCCTCAATTGCTGCTGCATCAATTCTTGCCAAAGTAACAAGGGACAGACTGATGACGGAAATCGCACAGCAGTATCCCCAGTATGAATTCCCCAAACACAAAGGCTACGGCACAAAACTTCATTACGAAAAAATAATGGAGCATGGCATTTCACCCGTCCACAGAAGAAGTTTTCTTAAAAAGATTACGGGAGAAAAATAAAAATGAATCTTGGTCTTTTTGGTCTTGACGGCGAAGAAAGAGCCGCGAAATACTTAAAAAAACAGGGCTACGAAATTGTTGTAAGAAATTTTCAGTCACGTTTCGGTGAAATTGATATTATTGCGGAAAATAAAGAATATATTGTTTTTGCCGAAGTTAAAGCAAGAAGCGAAAACAGTATTGCAGAGCCTAAAGAATTTGTCGATTTAAGAAAGCAGAGAAAGATTATAAAAACTGCAGAAATTTTTCTCAGCGAAAACATTACAGAAAAGCAACCCCGCTTTGATGTTGTGGAAGTAAAAAAAGAAAAAGGCAGATATTTTATAAACCATATACTGAATGCTTTTGAGGTGGAATGATGAAATTTTTTGATTTACATTGTGACACAATTACCGAATGTTACCTTAAAAATAAAAGTTTAAAAACAAACGACCTTGATATTTCTCTGGAAAAAGCAGATTGCTTCCGGGAATGGAATCAGGTTTTTGCTATATGGATGCCCGATGAATACAGAGGCATTGAAGCTGTTGATTATTACGAAAAAGTTTATGCAAAATTCAAAGAAGAATGTAAAGACTTAAAAGGTGCAATTCTTGCAGTTGAAGGCGGCTCTGCACTTGGCGGTAAGCTTGAAAATGTAGAAAAACTTTATCGTGACGGAGTGAAAATAGTTACTCTCACATGGAATAAAGAAAACGAACTTGCAAGCGGTTGTTTCTCTGAAAAAGACGAAGGACTGACTCCTTTCGGCAAAGAAGCCGTCAGAGAAATGGTGAAATTCGGCATTACGCCTGACGTATCTCACCTTGGTGAAAAAGGTTTTTACGATTTGTGCGAAACTATCGATTCGCCGTTTATTGCAAGCCATTCTGATGTTTATTCACTCAATCCTCATCCGAGAAATTTGAAAGACGAGCAGATAAAAATTATCTGCGACAGAAAAGGTCTTATAGGTCTTAATTTCTATAATAAATTTTTAGGCGAGGGCAATTCAGTACAGAAACTTTTAGATAATGCAAAGCATATTCTGCTTCTCGGCGGTGCTGATGTTTTGTGCTTAGGCAGTGATTTTGACGGTTGCTCAATCAATGAAGAAATAAAAGGAATTGAAAAAATGCCGTCGCTTTACGATGCTTTTTATTCTTATTTCGGCAGAACTTTAGCCGATAAGATATTTTTTGAAAATGCCTACAGATATTTCAATTAATGTTTACAAAATAATAAAATCATGCTACAATAAAATGTATATTTCTTATTTTTAAAGAGGGATGTTTATGAAGTACACAAGTACAAGAAACAAGGCAGTGTCTGTTGACGCTGCAAAAGCAATTTCTCAGGGAATTTCAGAAGACGGCGGTCTTTTCGTGCCCATGTCTTTCCCCCAGATTTCGCTTGATGACATTAAAAAAATGTCAGAAATGTCTTACATTGACAGAGCGAAAAAAGTGTTGTCACTTTACCTTACAGACTTTTCTGAAGAAGAAATTTCTTACTGCGTAAACGGTGCTTACGAAGAAGGTAAATTTGACAGTATCAAAGTTGCCCCTGTTGTACCTTTCAACGACGAGGCATATATTCTCGAATTGTTCAGAGGACCTACATGTGCTTTCAAGGATATGGCGCTTCAGCTTCTTCCTTATCTTCTTACTGTTTCTGCAAAGAAAACTGCAGACGGCAAAGAAATTATCATCCTTGTTGCAACATCAGGTGACACGGGTAAAGCTGCTCTTGAGGGCTTCAAAGACGTTGAAAAAACAAAAATCCTTGTTTTCTATCCGTCAGACGGCGTAAGCCCCATGCAGAAGCTTCAGATGACAACTCAGGAAGGTTCAAATGTAAGCGTATGTGCAATTGAAGGTAACTTTGACGATGCACAG
>JAZSFV010000265.1:0-9886 GCA_045532395.1 Acutalibacteraceae bacterium | reverse complement strand
CATTTCCAGAAGGTAATCCCACTTCTCCTGTGTGCCAACACCATCGGGATCATACACATAACCGTCCGGACCGGAAAAGGTAACAACCTTACCGCCCAGCTCGGTTACCTTTTGGCAAACACCCCAAGCAACATTACCGAAACCGGAAACTGCAACGGTCTTGCCGACAAAGGTATCACCCTCGTGCTTGAGTACTTCGTTTGCATAGTATGTAGCACCGAAACCGGTTGCCTCGGGACGAATCAAAGAACCGCCGTATTCCAGACCCTTACCGGTGAGCACGCCGTTCTCCCAACAACCCTTGATTCTCTTGTACTGACCGTAGAGGTAACCAATCTCTCTGCCGCCAACACCGATATCACCTGCAGGAACGTCCACATCCGGGCCGATATGTCTGTAAAGCTCGGTCATGAACGCCTGACAGAACCGCATAATCTCGCCATCGCTCTTGCCTCTGGGGTCAAAGTCAGAACCACCCTTACCGCCACCGATAGGAAGACCTGTAAGTGAGTTTTTGAAGATCTGTTCAAAGCCGAGGAATTTGATGCTACCTTCGTAAACTGAGGGATGGAAACGAAGACCACCCTTGTAAGGACCGATTGCGCTGTTGAACTGAATTCTGAAACCGCGGTTAACCTGTACTTTACCGTTGTCATCTACCCACGGAACGCGGAATTTGATGATTCTTTCGGGTTCAACAATTCTTTCAACAAGGTTTGCTTCTACATATTCGGGATGTGCTTCGATAACGGGTTCGATTGATTCGAGAACTTCTTTAACTGCCTGATGGAATTCAGGTTCGCCGGGATTTCTTTTTTTCATGTTCTCGTAAACATTTGACAAATATTCGTTCATGTTTGTTTACTCCTTTTCTGCCACACAATGAAAACATCCACAATGCGACAATATAAAAATTATTTCACGCTACATTGTATTATTGAAATATTAAAAAAATGTTGCAGAAAAATTACTGTTTTGTGAACAATGAATTTTTCTGCAACAAATCTTTCATATTATTTTACGGAAGTTTTTACAGATTTTTCCGCCATCCTGCGGACAAACCGTCAACCGTCCTATGTAAAATCAAAAATTATTCTTCAGCGTTTGCTTTTGCTTCTTCAATAACTTTCTGTGCAATATTGGCAGGTGCATCCTCATATCTTGCAAATTCGATTGAGAAATAGCCTTTACCATGTGTTACTGAGCGAAGAATTGTAGCAAAGTCGCCCATTTCGCTCATAGGAACGTCAGCAATAATTTCGCTCATCTTGGGCTCTTCAGCAGGTCCCATGCCAAGAACACGGCCTCTGCGTTTTGTGATATCGCTCATGATATCGCCCATCTTACGGTCCTGCATGTATGCTTTGAGTGTACCGATGGGTTCCTGAATTGTGGGCTGTGCATTGGGCATAGCATTTTTGAATGCAAGGCTTGCTGCAGTTTTGAATGCCATTTCAGATGAGTCAACGGGGTGGTAAGAACCATCATAAAGAACAGCTTTAACACCAACCATGGGATATCCTGCAAGGAAACCACGTGCAACACTTTCTCTTAAACCTTTTTCAACTGCAGGGAAGTAGTTCTTCGGAACTGAACCGCCAACAACTTCGTTATCAAACACGAGATCCATTTCTTCGCAGGGTTCAAATCTGATCCATACGTCACCGAACTGACCATGACCACCTGACTGTTTCTTGTGACGGCCCTGAGCCTGAACTGTTTTACGGATTGTTTCTCTGTATGCAACTCTGGGAATTTCAAGGTCGATTTCAACACCCATTTTATTGAGTTTTGAAACAACAACGTCAAGATGCTGTTCGCCGAGACCTGCAATAATCTGTTCTCTTGTTTCATTATCTGTATAGAACTTGATAACGGGGTCTTCGTGCATAATCTTTGTCATGCTTGTAGCAACTTTTTCTTCTTCACCTTTCTTGCGGACCTTAACTGCTCTCTGCAGACAAGCTTCAGGGAATGTAAGACCTTCAAGAGTGTAGATTTTCTTCTGTTTACAAAGTGTATTACCTGTTCTGAAACCGCCGAGTTTTGCGATAACGCCGATATCACCTGCAGGGATACAAGCAGTTTCTTCCTGTTTTGACCCTTTGAGGAAAATGATTTTACCCATTTTTTCAAGCTGTTCTTTGTTTGCGTTATAGGGCTGTACGTCGGGAGTAATCTTACCGCTTACAACCTTGAAATATGACATTTTACCAACATAGGGGTCAGCAACGGTCTTGAAGCAGATAGCTGCAAGATCGCCGTTTTCGTCACAAGCAAGTTCAACTTCGTTTCCGTCAGCGTCTTTTGCTTTTTCGCCTGCAGCTTTTTCAGCAGAGGGAACGTCGTAAACCATAGCGTCAAGAACAAGGTCAACAGCTTCCATGTTGTAGCCTGAGCAACCATAAACGGGGATAACATCGCCTGCAGCAACACCAGTTGACAAGCCGCGAACGATTTCTGCCATTGTGAATTCTTCACCTTCGAAGAATTTTTCCATAAGTTCATCGTCTGCAGTTGCAACTGATTCGTTAAACGCTTCTCTCATTGAAGAAATTGTATCATCAGCAGGAACGTCAACCTGAGTTGCAACACCATTTGCGTATGTATAAGCTTTGTTTGTGATGAAGCTTACATAACATTTAACTTTGTCGTTTTCATAATAAGGAACAACAACGGGGCAGATTTTTGTGCCGTATTCTTCCTTAAGAGCGTCAATTGTTTTGTAGTAGTCAGTATTTTCAGCATCGCACTTTGTAATAGCGATAATCTTACTGATACCTCTCTTTGTAGCAGCTTTGTATGCTTTTTCTGCACCAACGTCAAGAGCTGAACCTGCAGCTGTAACGATAAGAGCACAGTCAGCAGCACGCATACCTTCGCTCATTGCACCTGCAAAGTCAAAGAAACCGGGAGTATCAAGAATATTTATTTTTGTATCTTTCCATTCAATTGCTGCCATAGCAAGTGAAACTGATGTCTTTCTTCTTTTTTCTTCTGCGTCAAAGTCAAGAACTGTATTTCCGTCAGCAACACGACCAAGTCTGTCAGTTGCTTTTGTAAGATAAAGCATTGCTTCACAAAGAGAAGTTTTTCCTCGTCCGCCGTGACCGGCAACCACGATATTACGAATGTTTTTTGCGTTATAGGCTTTCACCTAAATTCCTCCTTTGTATACTCGTTTGCTGCACACACAATTTTATTCTGCAGCCGTAATACCTGTTCATTATATCACGCGCTTTGGAAAATATCAATAATTTTTTTCAAAAAAACTAAAAATTTTTATATATTTTCTGCAATATTGCACAAAAATGATATATCAGCCCCGTTTTAAGAGGAATAAATTGACTTATTTCTATTGATATGCTATATTTTTTTCGAGGTGATACTTATGAAAACTATAAAAAAAGGCGTACTTTTCGATATGATAAAACAGGTTCCCCGTTTTCTCATAACAGACGTAATGAATCTCGAAGAATGGACTGCCACCGAAGGCATTCATTCCGATTATGGTGTTTTTGAAAGATGGGAAAACACAAAAACCGTGAAAAAACTTGGTGACACATGGGAAACAGGCTACCACAGAACAACATGGTTTGAAACCGATGTTACAATCACAGAAAATCTTCTCAATAAAAAACTATATCTTGAAATAGACTTCGGCGGTGAAGCTTTAGTCAGAATTGACGACAAAATTGTGGGAGCCGTAAGTTCAGGCATGAAATTCGGCTGGGTTAACCGTGACCAGATTTTTCTTCCCGTTTTCGACGAATGTAAAACAATACATATAGAAATTGAATCTGCGCTTAACGCGGCAGGCTTCTGTGATTTTGCCATGGAGGGCGCAACAAAAGAAACATACATATTGGATAAAGCAAGAATTGTTGCAGTTGATAGTGTTACTGAAAGTTACATTTACGACATCAACACCTTATGGGGTGCTCTGCCTTTTGTAGAAGACAGATATATAAACGCAAAACTTTACGAAGCACTTGATAATTCTGTTCACCTTGTAGATTTTGATTTTGACGGTGAAACCGGCAGAAAGTCAATTATAAAAGCAAAAAAATTTCTTGATAATGAACTTAAAAAGCTTTCATATATCCCCACATCAACCGTTTACATCACAGGCCACTGCCACATTGACATAGCATGGCTCTGGGAAGTAAGGGAAACTGTCAGAAAAACTGCCCGCACAATGGCTAATAACCTTGAGCTTATGGACAGATATCCTGACATGGTTTTCACACAGAGTCAGGCAATTCTTTACGATTTCCTTAAAAAGCATTACCCTGAACTTTATGAGAGAATCAAAGAAAAAATCAAAGCGGGCAAATGGATTATCGAGGGCAATTCATGGGTTGAAGCAGACACAAACGTTGCAAGCGGCGAAGCGCTTATCCGTCAGCTTCTTTACGGACGTGAATTTTTCCTTAACGAATTTGGTGTGACAAGCGACACATACTGGCTTCCGGACTGCTTCGGTTTTTCATGGGCATTGCCCCAGATTATCAGACGAAGCGGTATGAAATATTTTGTTAGTGCAAAGCTTGCAGGGCAGGATATAAACCCATTCCCCGTAACAACTTTCAAATGGAAAGGCGCAGACGGAAGTGAAGTTTTAGCCCATATCGTAAAAGGTCACGGCTACGGCGGCGAAAGTGAAGCATCTGACATTGTGGCTTACGATAAAGACAATGAACAGGCAGATGTTTTACCCTCAACTGTTGGCATGTTCGGCTACGGTGACGGCGGTGGCGGCTGCACATACAGCATGGTTGAACGTGCAAGACGCATTGATAAAATCCCCGGTCTTCCTGAAGTTAAAATGCAGGGCGTTTCTGCTTTATTCAAGGAAGCAGAGAAGAAAATTAACGATTTGCCCACATGGTACGACGAAATGTATTACGAAAACCACAGAGGCACATACACCTCTCAGGCAATTATCAAAAAATATAACAGACAAAGCGAATTTCTTCTCACAAGAACAGAGATGCTTCTTGCTTTCCTTGAAAATGTAACGGGTGAAAAATATCCCAAAGAAAAACTTGAAGAAATCTGGAAACTTTTTCTTAAAAATCAGTTCCATGATACTCTCCCGGGCACATCAATCCACGAAGCACATGTTGATGCCAGAAATGTTTTTGAAAAACTGATGAAAGAAGCAAATGAAATCAAAGAAGATGCTCTTCACAAACTCAATGAAAAAATCCCTGCAGAAAAAGACAGCATAATCGTGTGGAATATGCTTCCTTTCAAAAGAAGCGGTTTTGTTAAAGTAAACGCTGAAACTTTCTACGCAGAAAACATTCCCGCTTTCGGCTATAAAGTTTTCTCAAAAGAAAACATGAAAAACAATTTCAGAAAAGTCAAAGCAACAGAAAGACTTCTTGAAAACGAGAAACTGAAAGTACGCTTTGATAAAAACGGAAATATTACTTCAATTTTTGACAAAGCAAACAACCGTGAAACTCTTTCAGGAAAAGGAAATCTTCTCACAATTTTCCAGGATAAACCTATCCACGAAAGTGCATGGAATCTGGAAATAAATTATCAGAAAAAATTCTGGGATTTAACTGAAGCAGAGTCAGTAAAAGTTATTTCTTCCGATAACGAAAAAGGTGTAATTGAAATCGTAAGAAAATTCAATAAATCAACAATCACCCAGAAAGTTGTTCTGAAAGCCGACTCTGACCGTCTTGATTTTGAAACGGAAGTTGACTGGCACGAAACTGAAAAAATTCTTAAAGCTGCTTTCAACGTTGATATTCTGTCAACAAAAGCAACTTACGAAATTGCCCATGGTTCAATTGAAAGACCTAACCATTACACAACTTCTTACGACCTTGCAAAGTTTGAGGTTTCTGCACATAAATGGGCAGACCTTTCTGAAGGCGGTTATGGTGTAAGTATTCTTAACGATTCAAAATACGGCTATGACATTTACGAAAACAGAATGAGAATCACTCTCATGCGTTCACCCAACTGCCCTGACAGAACTTCAGACCACGGCATAAATACTTTCACTTACAGTTTCCTTCCCCATAAAAACAACTGGGCTGAAAAAACTGTAGAAGAGGCATTTGATCTGAACGTGCCCCTTGAAGCATATGTAAAAGAAAAATGTGACGGCACTATGGCAAAAGAAAAATCATTTATTTCCGTAAGTTCTGACAACATTGTTATTGATGCACTTAAAAAATCTCAGGACAACAAAGGCTATATTTTAAGACTTTACGAGAGTAAAAAAGAAAGAAAGTCTGTCACAATTACTTTAGGCTTCGATATCAAGAAAGTTATTGAAACAAATCTTATGGAAGTGTCGGAAAAAGATGTTGAAAACAATGGCAATTCATTCACTTTCAACCTTAAACCGGGAGAGGTAAAGACCTTCAAAATTTTAGCATAAAACGTATTGTATTTTGACAAATTTTGTGATAATATTAATGGGTATAAAAATATCCTTATCAGGAGGACAAAATCATGAAAAAACTCATTTCAATCCTTCTCTCAATTGCAATTATTGTCACAACTCTTGCAATTGCAGGCGCTTCAAGCGCTTTCGCAACTGAAGAAGTTACTCCCATGGCACAGATTGCAGCTGAAGCAGAAAACGCAAACGGCGAATACACACCCGTTGTGTTCCTTCCCGGTATCGGCCAGTCAGAAACTTATGCTTACGATGAAAACGGTGAAATCACTTCACACTGGAACCTTATCGGTGTGGATTTCAACCTTTCAACAGCAGAAAACATCTTTACTCTTCTCAAAGCAGCTCTTCCCCTTATCGGTACTCTTATCGTGGGCAAGAACCTTGTTTCTGATGCAGCACTTGCAGACCTCGTTGATATGCTCTTCAAAAATTGCAAACTTGACGAAAACGGCAAGCCCCCTGCAAACGTAGAAACTCCCAATTTCAGAACATCTATTGCTAACTACGAAGAAATGTATGGCGAAAAAGGTGTTGAGGGTAAAGAAATCTTCCTTAAGAGAATTCCTTGCCAGGAACTTATCGACATCATCGGTGAAGAAAACGTTTATTGCTACAACTACTCTGCTTTCTCATACACACTCAACGAAGCAGACGGCCTTGACGATTTCATCACAAACGTAGTTAAAAAAGAAACAGGCGCAGACAAAGTTATTCTCGTTCCCATGAGCATGGGCGCTACAGTTACAAGTGCTTACCTTGCAAGACATGGCGCAAAACAGGACGTTGAAAAAGTTATTTCAATCGTTGGTGCATGGGACGGCAGTGACGTTTTCGCTGACCTTCTTGAACTCAAATATACAGATAAAGCTCCCGAGCTTCTCTACAACGGCATCATCGCAGGTCTTGTTGGCGAACCTTACGGCAACCTTGTAAACATCGCTCTCAGACTTTTCCCGAAGCCCGTTCTCAGAGAATTCATCGACCAGGCTCTCACAGCAGTTATTGAAAACCTTATCTGCACAACAACATCATTCTTCTCACTTGTTCCTCAGGACAGATACGATGCTATAGCTGAAAAATATCTTATGAGCGAAGACATGAAAGCAATCCGTGCACAGTGCGACGAATACCACAAGATTCAGGGCAACCTTAAAGAAACTCTCTACAAATGCCGCGATGAATACGGAGTAGAATTCTTCTTTATCTGCGGTTATGACATGGGATTCGGTGAAGAAACAGGCGATTTCGTATTCTTCCAGTTCTTCGCATCTTCAGAAACAACAAACTCTGACGAAATCATTCAGATTTCGTCAACAGGTGTGGGCACATCATACGTTCCTGCAGGCACAGAGTTCCCCGTTGACTACAAAGCAACTAACCCCACTTGCACAGACCCCACACATAACCACATTTCTCCCAACAAATCAATCGACGTTTCAACTTCTCTCTTCCCCGAAACAACATGGTGCTTTGTTGACGAAACTCACGAGCTTACATGGAATGATACAGCTCTTGAACTTTGCTATGCAATCGTATTTGATGAAGTAGAAAACGTTCACAATGATAAATATCCCCAGTTCAACGAATCAAGAAACATCAAAGATCTCAAGAGAGATTATATCCCCGACGCAAAAGCTCTTCTTGCAGGCGAATATGAAGGACTTACTCTCACAGCAGAACAGGCTGAAAAACTCGCTGCACTTGTTGCTGACGCAGAAGCTATGATGGACAGAACAATCAACGATCGTGACGAAGACGATAAAGTTATCAAAGCTCTCTACGATTACATGGTAGAAATCGGACGTTACGAAGCAGATTCAGAACCCACAACAGCAGATAAAGCTCTCGACTTCGTTCTCGGCGCTCTTAACGACATTGTTTACACAATCGTAGGCCCCAGAGGTTTCTCAGATTTATTCAACGAACTTCTCAACGCAGTAAAATAATTTTTGAATAAGTATGAGGTGAGGCTGAGAAATTAGCCTCACCTTTTTTGTAAGGAGTAGCTATGGCAGAAAAAAATTCATGTCATAAAGTAAATATAACCTCCATAAACTCTTCGGGTTTCGGTGTCTGCAGGGTGGACGGAGTTGTCTGCTTTGTTGCAGGTGGCGTCACCGGTGACGAGCTTGAAATTAAAATAATAAAATCAAAGAAAAACTATAACATCGGCAGAATCGAAAAAATAATCACACCCTCAGAAAAAAGGCAGGAAAACGATTGCTCCGTTTTCAAAAAATGTGGTGGTTGTGTTTACCGCCATGTAAAATATTCTGATGAAGCAGAAATCAAAGAAACCATCGTCCGCGATGCGTTTGAGCGTATCGGTCATTTTGAAAACATCAATCTGAGGGAAATTATTTCAGCTGACAATACTTTAAGATACAGAAACAAAGCACAGTATCCCGTAAAAAAAGAAAACGGCAGAATCAGAGCAGGCTTCTTTGCAGCAAGGACACACGATATTATTCCTTGCGAAGACTGTCTTCTTCAGCCTGAAATTTTTTCTTTGATTACTGATGAAGTCTGCAGATTTTTTGAAGAGAAAAACATTTCTGTCTACGATGAAAAAACAAATAAAGGTTTTCTTCGCCACATCTACTTGCGTATTGCAGAAGTAACGGGAGAAATAATGCTTACCATCGTTGCAACCGACAGCAACATGAAAAACAAAGAAGAATTTGCAGAAAAAATGACTGCAAAATTCCCGCAGATTAAAAGCATTATTCTTAACGTAAACCGTGAAAAAACAAATGTAATTTTAGGAAACAAGTGCATCAATATTTTCGGCGACGGCTATATCACAGACATTCTTTGCGACACAAAAATCAAGCTTTCTGCCCTTTCTTTCTATCAGGTGAACCGTATTCAGGCGGAAAAGCTTTACAATAAAGCACGGGAATATATGGGCGATACAAAAGATAAAACAGTTATGGACCTTTTCTGCGGCACAGGCACAATAGGTCTTTGCACCGCCAAAGATGCTGAAAAATTAATCGGCGTTGAAATTGTCGAAGACGCAGTTAAAGATGCCGAAGAAAACGCAAAAATCAACGACAGAAAAAACACCGAATTTATTTGCGCAGATGCAGAAAAAGCAGCAGAGGTTCTGAAAGAAAAAAATATAAAACCTCATATAATTATCGTCGACCCGCCACGTAAAGGTCTCACACCAAAATTAATCGAAACAATCGATTCTTTCGGCGCAGAAAGAGTAGTTTACGTTTCATGCGACCCCGCAACCCTGGCACGTGACTGCGAGATTTTCAAAAATTTTGGCTTCAAAATAAAAGAAGCAACCCCGGTAGACCTTTTCCCCCGAACTGCACATGTGGAGACAGTTGCATTTCTGATAAAAGATTAATCAAACCAAAAAATAACCCCCTCGTAAGACCGAAGTCCTGCGAGGGGGTTCATTATGTTATTGAATATTAAACGTGATGTTCTGATGGT
>JAZSFV010000109.1:0-2612 GCA_045532395.1 Acutalibacteraceae bacterium | reverse complement strand
CTATCAACCAAATAAACAATAAAAAGCGTTGCAAGAGGGAGTGGTAATTTCCCAAATGTAACGCATGATTTTATATATGGCTATGTTATAAGGCTTTTTGCAGTAAAACAACGATACCGCTATCGACACGATTGTATGGGTAGCGGTATCTGATTTGGCATTAACTACGCTATTTGATACAATTCGTCATTTTTATGATAGTGTTGCAGTTTGAACTGTTGATTTTATTTTATTAAGTGGTATAATTGTTTTAATAGCATATTGAGGTGATGTACTGTGAATATATTACATATGAAATACGCTGTTGAGGTTGCAAGAGTCGGGTCACTTAACAAGGCATCGGAAACCTTGCTTATTGCACAGCCTAATCTGAGCCGATCAATCAAAGAGCTTGAAGCTGACCTTGGTATTACAATTTTTGACCGTACTGCAAAGGGAATGTTTCTTACTCCTGACGGTGAAACATTTATCGGTTATGCAAAAGATATTTTAAAACAGATTGACCAGGTTGATTCAATGTACAAAAACGGTGTGGTGAAAAAACAGAAGTTTTCAATTTCTGTTCCCAGAGCCTGTTATATTTCAGATGCTTTTGCTCAGTTTTCAAAAACTCTCACAGAAGAACCTGCGGAAATCTTTTATAAAGAAACTAACTCCCAGCGTACTATCAATAATATACTTAACCACGATTATAACCTGGGTATAATCAGATATGCAGAAAACTATGACAGGTATTTTAAGTCTATGCTTGAGGAAAAGGGTTTAAGTTATGAGATGGTGACAGAGTTTACCTATTCACTTATAATGAGTAAAGAAAATCCTCTTGCGCAGAAAGAAAATATAACCTACGATGACCTTAAGGGTTACATTGAAATTGCACACGCAGACCCTTATGTTCCGTTCTTACCTCTCGCAAAGGTTGTAAAAGAAGAATTACCTGACAATATCGACAGGCGTATCTTTATATTCGAAAGAGCAAGTCAGTTTGATTTGCTTTCTGAAAACCCTGAGACTTTTATGTGGGTTTCTTCTGCTCCGAGAAAGGTTCTGGAGAGATATAACCTTGTTCAGAAGAAGTGCGGAGATAATAAAAAAGTATATAAAGATGTGCTCATATATCAAAAAGGATATAAACTTACCAAAATTGACAAGCAATTTATAACAGAATTGTGTGAATCTAAACGAAAACACATATAATTTTAAGCCTGACTTTACCTGTCAGGCTTTATTTATTGCCGTTTTTTATTGTTTCTGTGATAGGTATATCAAAAACTATAACACCGTTTAACATTTTTATAATTCCCAAGATATAAAAAGTCTGTTAAAATAATAACAATCTCGCAAGAGAACATTAAAGCAAAGTAAATTCAGACAAATTATTTTAGGAGGATAAAAATGGAAAACAAGGTTTACGAAATCGTAGATAGCGTTGAAAAACTCGAAGAAGCTATCGCACGTACAAGAAAGGCTCAGCAGGTTTTCGCAACTTACACTCAGGAGCAGGTTGATAAAATTTTCCTTGCTGCTGCATCTGCTGCAAACAAAGCAAGAATCCCTCTTGCAAAAATGGCTGTTGAAGAAACAGGCATGGGTGTTGTTGAAGATAAAGTTATCAAAAACAACTACGCTGCTGAATACATCTACAATGCTTACAAAGATACAAAAACTTGCGGCATTATAGAAGAAGACAAAGCTTTCGGTATCAAGAAAGTTGCAGAACCTATCGGTGTTGTTGCTGCTGTTATTCCCACAACTAACCCCACATCAACAGCAATCTTCAAATGTCTTCTTGCTCTTAAAACACGTAACGCAATTATTATCTCTCCTCACCCCAGAGCAAAGAACTGCACAATCGCTGCAGCAAAGCTTGTTCTTGAAGCAGCAGTAGCAGCAGGTGCTCCCGAAGGAATTATCGACTGGATTGACGTTCCTTCACTTGATATGACAAATACAGTTATGAAAGAGTCTGACATCATCCTTGCAACAGGTGGCCCCGGTATGGTTAAGGCTGCTTACTCAAGCGGTAAACCTGCCCTCGGTGTTGGTGCAGGTAACACTCCTGCAATTATTGATGATACAGCAGACATTCTTAAGGCTGTTAACTCAATTATCCACTCAAAAACATTCGATAACGGCATGATTTGTGCATCAGAACAGTCAGTTATTGTTATGGAAAGCATTTACGGTGCAGTTAAGCAGGAATTTGCTGCAAGAGGTTGTTATTTCCTCAATGCTGAAGAAACAGAAAAAGTAAGAAAAACAATCATCATCAACGGTGCTCTCAATGCAAAAATCGTTGGACAGAAAGCAGTTAAAATTGCTGAACTTGCAGGTGTTAAAGTTCCTGTTGGTACAAAAATTCTTATCGGTGAAGTTGAAAGTGTTGACATTTCAGAAGAATTTGCACACGAAAAACTTTCTCCCGTTCTTGCTATGTACAAGGCAGAAAGCTTTGAAGATGCGCTCTCTAAAGCAGAACATCTTGTTGCAGATGGCGGTTACGGTCACACATCAAGCCTTTATGTAAATGAAATTACAGAAACAGAAAAAATCAACGAGTTTGCTTCACGTATGAAGACTTGCCGTATTCTTGTAAACACACCTTCATCACA
>JAZSFV010000270.1:0-10476 GCA_045532395.1 Acutalibacteraceae bacterium | reverse complement strand
CTTGGCCTCCGACTTGATAATGCAACGTTCCGACGTTTTGTCCGAAGTTGGTCTGGTAGACACAATGTGGGATTTAATTATCGGAACAGCCGGAGCCTTGTTATCAATGTTTATTCTTGCCTTCTATAAAAACGGAAAGTTTAAGAAGGGGAGGAAAAAATAATGGAAGTAGGAGAGGCGCTGAGAATAGCACGTGAAAGTTTAGGGCTTTCACAAGCAGAAGTGTCGAGGGCAATTGGCGTCAAAAGATCAACTTACGAAGCCTATGAAAATTCACTATTAACACCGGGGTTGGAAATTATGGAAGTTATGGCAGAACTTTTAGGTTTGGATTTAGTGGGATTATCTGAAGAACCACGTAATAATACGATTATAAAAATCAGTGCACCCACCGCAGAATACAAAACAAATATAAAAGAAGATAAGGAAACTTTGTCTTCCGAAGAAAGAATGGTGCTTAAATATATTGAAGCGCTTGATGAACAGTCAAGAACGAAGTTTCTTGATGATATCAAGGAAAAATATATTGATATTGTTGTGGAGAGCATGAACAAAAAAGAAGAATAATTTTATATTTTGAAAGGTATGAAATTTATGAAAAGAGTATTAGCTGTTTTTGCAGCAATGTCTTTGGTTTTTGCCTTTGCATCATGTAGTGTGAAAAACAACGAAGGTTCTATTGTTACAACGACTTTTGTGCCGATAATGTCAGAAGAAATGGAGTCTGAATTTATATCACATACAATTATTGATGAAAACGGTGAAACAGAAATTGTAACGACAGATACGGATGGAGAAACTGCTGATGTATCAACTACTAAGAAACAGAGCAGTGACCCCTCAGAATGGACTAAAGAGGAAGTCGTTGAATACTATAAGAAAGCATGCACAAGATCAACCGGAGTGAAATCAACACAATCCATGATTATGAAAAAAGGCTCACTGCATGCGGGTGGTAACCTGGAGTGGATTTCTATAGCTGAAGGACTTATAATTAAAGTTCTTGAATCAACTTCCAAGGTTGAATTTGACGGCATTACCGGCGGTTATTGGGATTTGGTTGCTTCTGATTGTAAGATGGCAAAAGCTTATAAGGAAGGTAAATATATTATTGTTGAGATGGAATTGGTAAACCAGACTGACGGCGTATACGGAGAAAAGTTCAGTGGTACAGTTGGTCATGCAATTTCTGTTGTTGACGGTGTTGCCGAAGCTGTAAGCAAATTCCCGGGATTCAACATAAATTACCAGGATGCTGATATAAAAATTCATTATACAAACGCGCGCCTGAAAGTTAAAATCAACAACAAAGGTGTAATTGAAAAAGGTACATGGTCGTACACGGTTACACCCGTTGTAAACGATTTGTATATTGAAAAAATACAGGTTAATGATGCCGGCGCAATTGTTGACTACGAGGTTAAAGTAGGCGGAGGATTCTGATAATTAAGATTGGGTGATTGTTTTGGTTGAGCTTTTTGAAAGATATCCTGAATTATCTGTATGCGCTGCTGATATCGAAAAAGGCATTGAACTTATGTGTCAGACTTATTATAGCAATGGAAAAATTCTCGTTTGCGGTAATGGGGGAAGCTGTGCGGACAGCGAACACATTGTGGGCGAATTAATGAAAAGCTTTGTTTTGGCACGCAGAATGCCTGAAACTGATAAAGAAAAGTTTGAAAATCTTCTTGGAGAAGAAGCTGAAGATTTTTATAAGTATTTACAACGCGGAGTACCTGCGTTTTCATTGTGTTCACAGAGCGGCGTAATGACGGCATATAACAATGATGTTAATTCTGATATGGTTTACGCCCAGCTTCTGTATGCATCTGGAAAGAGTGAAGATTTATTTATCGGCATTTCTACTTCAGGTAATTCGAAAAATGTTGTTAATGCTGTAAAAACCGCGAAGGCTATGGGTATTAAAAGCCTGTGTCTTACAGGTCAGAAAGAGTGTCTGTTAGATAAATTTGCAGATTGCGTTATTAAAGTGCCTGAAACAGAAACGTATAAAATTCAGGAATTGCATTTGCCTGTTTACCATTGTTTATGTCTTGAAACCGAAAAAAGATTATTTGGATAAAAAATAACCCACTTTCAATTCGAAAGTGGGTTTTCTTCTTGTGTCATTTCAAGTTCTTTTAATTTTTTTATAACGCTTATGGTGATGATTACCGCCACGATAAATGTCAACACATCAGAAATTGCCTGTGACATCTGTAAACCGAGTAATCCCAAAAAGCGTGATAGTATCAAGTAAAGCGGTATCAGGAATAAACCTTGTCTGCCCATGGCGACAATTGAGGCACGACCACCAAATCCGATTGACTGAGATAAGAATTGTGACATCATGGCACAAGCCTGAAGTGGTAGTGCCATACATTGTAATCTCAAAGCAAGTGTTCCTATTTCGATTACTGAAGCATCGTTTTCTCTGAAGAAATTCATGATTTGCGGTGCAAATATTATTGATACAAGCCCGAGTGTTGATAAAAGTAATATTGCTACAACCAAACAGAATTTAAATGCAGCACGCACTCTGTCGTATCTTTTTGCACCAAAATTAAATCCGGAAACGGGTTGGAATCCCTGGCAGAATCCGATAAGTCCGGCATGAATAAATAACATATATTTATTTACGATTGAAAGTGCTGAAAGCGCCGAAGCACCAAAGGGACCTGCCACAAGATTGAGTGTAATTGATGATACACTTGCAAGTCCTTGTCTGCAGAAAGAAGGTAAGCCGGAGTGAAGGATTTCCTTGTATATTTCTTTTGATGGTCTGAAGTTTTTTATTTTGATACTTATGCAGGATTTTTTTAAGTTAGTGAATGTCAACAACAGACAGAAACTGATAAACTGGCTGATGATCGTAGCGAGTGCAGCACCACCGATGCCCATATTCATTTTGAATATCATTATGGGGTCTAAAAAAATGTTGAGTATTGTTCCGCTGCCGATACCAATCATTGAGAATAAAGCATTGCCTTGTGCTCGTAACTGATTGTTAAGTACAAAAGATGCAGCCATGAAAGGTGCACCGATAAGTATATATCGCGCATATTCAATTGCTTGTGGTTTGATGCTATCAATCGCACCGAGTAAAGTAACAAATCGGCTTAAAAACGGTAGAGTGCATATGCAAAGAAGTATGCCGAAAATAAGCGCAGAGAAAAAGGCAGTTGAAACTGTTCTTTTTGCTTTTTCATATTCTTTCATACCAAGCAAACGTGAAACATAAGTACCGCTTCCCATACCAAGAGTGAAACCTATAGCCTGTATCATTGCCATTATTGAGTATGTAACACCAACGGCTGCAGAGGCTTCAGTTGAAATATGACTTACAAAATATGTGTCTGCCATATTGTATATAGATGTGATAAGCATGCTGATTATTGTCGGAACAGCAAGCTTTAATATCAATTTTTTGACAGGTGTTTCTGTCATGTATATGTGTCTTTCTTCGCGTGTCAATTAAACATCTTCTTTCAATTTATCTGCATATTTGATTTTATTATGTAAATATGCTATTAAGATTGCTATCAGTGCAACAGGAATCAAAGGTATAAAAAGTATAATCAGCAGTATAGCGATAATGAGTATCGGAAGTCCTTTTTTACTTTTATTTATACCGGATTTGAATTCAGGAATAATTTTCTCAATATCTTCTTTCGTTGCATTAAGGGGTAAAACAACATTATGGTCAGGAATACCGCTGTTGAAAACCAATGGCTCAACCAAATCAGAAACATTATTCGTTACTTTAAGAATTTTTCCGATTTTGATTCCGAGAGTTTCTAAAAGTGAATCAATTATACTCATTAGTCCCATAGTGATTTTATAATATGCAGTATCAGGCGAATATGGGGCATCTCCGCCATATAAGTTTTTAATTAATGAAATTACATAGTCGATTACTTTCTCGTCTTTAATAGCACTATAATCGCTTTTTTTGAGACCGGTTTCTTTTTTTGTCCATTTTGCAACTGTACCGATTTTTAATTTGCATAAAAGTTTTGCAAATGGTTTGAAAAGCCAACCGTATCTATAAACAAGTTTAGGACGCACACTGAAAGCATTTGCGGCAAAAGCAAACTCGTCAATGCTTGTTGCTGCAGCCTCAATGGTTTTCTTTATCATGCCGAAAAACTGATTCTGCAGATGCTCTTCAAAATTTTTGCCGTTGAACTCAATGTCAGGATCCTTTTCAAGACGTTTGGACTCAATCTGCATTGTGTTGGCTTTTTTGTCGAAAGTAACGATTCTGTAAAGGGCAGGGTAGCCAACAGTTGCAGCGGTTGTTACATCATAAAAGATATTGTTATTTTTGCTGAAATGATAGGATATATCATGCATATGCGAATGACCTGTGAACATAAAACTTACGCCCATATCAGGGAATTGTTCACGTCTTATCTCGTGGTCGCCCATCATATCGCCCTTGCCGATTAAAGAAAAGAAAGGTGATGGCGAAAGAATCGGATGGTGTGACATGGGAATAATCAGTTGGTTATTTTTCTTTGCGTCTTCAATCTGTTCTTCTATCCATTTGAAGCAGTCTTTACTGAAACCGCTTTTACCTTCATGGTTTCTGTCGTCGTTTAGAGCAAAAAGTCTGAATCCGTCCTCAAGCTGAACGATATATGACATGCTGTCTTTGTGTACAGAAATTGCTTCAGACGGACCAAATTCATAATATAAATCCCAGATTTCTTTTCTTGTTGTTGCGGTGGTTTCAACTTTTTCGTCATCAACAAATTTGTGCCCGATGCCACTGTCGTGAAAGTCATGTGTTGCAGTAATAACATAAACTCTTTTTCCGTTTGCCTTGACTTTACGCAATAATTCTATAAATTCCTGATGGCTGTCAGGTTCGCCGTTTTTAGTAACGTCGCCTGAAATAATAATTATATCATTTGATTTATCATCGACTATCTGTTGAAAAAAAGCTTCAAGAACTTCCTGGCTGTCTTTAATGAGATTAGTGCTTCTGCTGTTTTCCTGCATGAAAGCTTTGCCTGAAATGCCGTTTTTCTTGGAGTAATAGTGTGTATCGGAAACAACTGTGATTTTTAAAGTATCCATGATTATCCCCACCTTCACTTGTTGTAATTTGAGATAATTATACAATTTTTTCATCGTAAGTGTCAATAAATTAACTGAAAGTAATTGAATTACTTGATAAAATATGATATCATTACTTTAAGTATTAACCGAAAGGAAGGTTTTGATATGAGAAAACGCATACCGATTAACTTTGACTGGAAATATTCTGAAGTTTTTACTGAGGATATGATAAGTAAGGACTATGATGACAGTAGTTTCCAGACAGTTAATATTCCTCATACCAATAAGGAGATTCCTTACAACTATTTTGATGAAAAAATGTATCAGTTTGTTTCTTGTTACAGAAAAACAGTAACACTTAAGAAAGCAGATATTGATTCAAAGTTACTTCTTCATTTTGAAGGTGCAGCAAACTATTCTAAAGTTTATGTGAATGGTAAATTTGTCGGTGAACATAAAGGTGGATACACTCCTTTTGTTTTTGATATTACCGATGTTGTAAAGACGGGTAAAAATACTATTGCAGTGATGCTTGATTCAACTGAACGTCCCGAAATTCCACCTTTCGGTAAAGTTGTTGACTATCTTGTTTATGGTGGCATTTATCGCGAAGTATGGCTTGAAAAGGTTGATAACGTTTACATTAAAGATGTGTTTGTTAAAACTAAAAACATCTTCTTCGATAATAAACTCATTGATGTTGATATAGCTTTCTCAGAAAGTTATTCAGGTCTTGTGAAACTTGTTTTCTCTGATGGTGAAAACATTCTCGGCGAAAGAAAAGTAAGAGTTGATGGTGACTTCGTTTCACATAAATGGAGCGTAGGAGAAGTTGAACTCTGGGACCTTGATAATCCGAAACTTTATTATCTTACAGTAATAATGGGAGAAGATGAATATAAAGTCCGTTTCGGCTTCAGAAGTGCGAAGTTCAAAAAAGATGGTTTCTATCTTAATGGTAAAAAAGTTAAAATAAGAGGTCTTAACAGACACCAGAGTTATCCTTACGTTGGTTATGCTATGCCTGCTTCTGCACAGATTGCTGATGCTGAACTTATGAAATTCAAACTCGGATGTAATCTTGTCAGAACTTCTCACTATCCCAATTCAATTCATTTCCTTGACAGATGCGATGAAATCGGTCTTCTTGTGTTTACAGAAATGCCCAGCTGGCAGTTCCTCGGCGAAGGTGAGTGGAGAAAAAACTGTCTTGACAATATTGAAAAAATGATTGTGCGTGACAGAAATCATCCCAGTATTATCCTTTGGGGTGTTCGTGTTAACGAGGGTGAAGATTGTGACGAATTCTATACAGTAACAAATGACCTTGCAAGAAGCCTTGATCCCACTCGTCAGACTGGTGGCGTAAGAAACATGCCCATGAGCCATTTGCTTGAAGATGTTTATACATACAACGATTTCTCACATTCAGGAAAAGGTATAAAACTTCTTCCGCCCCTTGCTGTTACAGGTAAGTTCAACGCACCTTATCTTGTAACTGAATATAACGGTCACATGTTCCCCACAAAGAGCTTTGACAGAGAAGCTTTAAGAACCGAACATGCACTGCGTCATGCAAGGGTCCAGAATAAATCTCATGGTACTGACAGAATCAGTGGTGCAATCGGTTGGTGTATGGCTGACTATAATACACACAAAGACTTTGGTAGTGGTGATAAAATCTGCTATCATGGTGTAACAGATATGTTCCGTATTCCGAAACTTGCAGCAGCTGTTTATTCTTCACAGCAGGATGAAACACCTGTGCTCGAAGTATCATCTTCAATGGATATCGGTGACCATCCCGGCGGAATTCAGGGTCCCGTTCATATCTTTACAAACTGTGATTATGTAAAGGTTTACAGAAACGGTGAATTCAAAAGTTATGCATATCCTGATAAAAAGCGTTTCCCCAACCTTCCTCATCCGCCCGTTATGCCTGATGATTTTATCGGCGATGCTCTTCTTAAAGATGACGGACTTGATGAAGTAACTGCTAAAAACCTTAAAGCAGCTCTTTGTGCAGCAAGCGTTTATGGCTTTATTATGCCACCTCAGAATTATATCAAATTTGCTTATGCTTTTCTCCATGGTAAGATGAGCATTTCAGAAATGATTGAGATTGTTACAAAGTATTTTGCTAACTGGGGCGACTGTCAGGTAACATACACATTTGAAGGCTACAAGAATGGCGAAATGGTAAAATCTGTCACACGTACAGCAGTAAATTCACTTGACTTTACTGTTAGTGCAGATAAAACTGAACTTGTTGAAGATGAAACTTACGATGTAACAAGAATTGAAGTGATTTCAGTTGACCAGTGCGGAAACAGACTTCACTATGATAATACTCTTGTTAATGTTAAAATTGACGGTGACGCAGAAATTATCGGTCCTGACTCATTTGCACTCGTAGGTGGCGTAAGAGCTTTCTGGGTTAAGACAAAAGGTAAAACAAGTAACGTTAAAGTAACTGTATCAGTTGATGGCAGAGGAGAAAAAGAAATTAATCTTAATGTTAAAAAGATTAAATAATTGACAATTTTTGCATAATATGATATAGTACATGTATAAATATTCAGGAGGTAAAAGTCATGAAAAAAATTGTAAAAGTTCTTTCAGCAATTATGGTCCTTGTCCTTTGCTTAGCAATCTTCAGTGCTTGTGGCAGCAAAGAAAAAATCACAGCAAAAGTAATTGAAATTGATTTGACTCAGGAAGAATATGCATTCGGTGTTGACAAATCACAGCCCGAACTTCTTAAAGAGGTTAACGCATTTATTGCAGAAATCAAGAAAAACGGTCAGTTTGAAGAAATCTGTAATAAATATTTCGGTGATGGTGAACCCACTGCTGTTACTTCAGCGAAACTTGATCCTAATAAAGATCAGTTAGTTGTTGCAACTAATGCAGCTTTTGAACCTTTTGAATATGCAAAAGGTGATAAGTTCTACGGCATTGATATGGAAATAGCAGCACTTCTTGCTAAGCACCTTGGCAAAGAGCTTGTTATTCAGGATATGGATTTTGATGCTGTTTGTCTTACTGTTGGTCAGCAGAAATGTGACATTGCTATGGCAGGTCTTACTGTTAAGCCTGACAGAGAAAAATATGTTACATTCTCAGATCCTTACTATTCAGCTTCACAGAAAATTATTGTAAGAAGCGACGATACAACATTTGACGGTTGTAAAGATGCTAAAGATGTTGAAGAAATTCTCAATACATTTGATTCAAGTAAAAAGATTGGCGTTCAGGACGGCACAACAGGTCAGTTCTATGTTGAAGGTGATCCGAGTTGGGATTTTGCAGGTTTCCCTGTAACCTGCAAGGCATATAAGAATGGCTCGCTTGCAGTTCAGGACCTTTTAAATGGTGGTCTTGATTATGTAATTATAGATGCTGCTCCCGCAAAATTTATTACTGAATCAATTAATGCACTTTCATAGTTTTAAACAAAATATTTAAAATAAGGATAACCTCACCGAAAGGGTGAGGTTTATCCAATGTTAAAGGATTTTTTTATGAATTTTGAAGCTAAAATTAACGAGTTTTTAGAAAATTTTATTGAGTACGGTGGCTATAACGATGTGATTCAGGGTCTCAAAAACACAGCAATTATTGCTGTGGTTGGTCTTGTTATCGGTATTGTTATCGGTACGTTGATCGCAACCGTTAGAGTTATACCCAAATATAAAACTCTGCCTAAGGTTTTAAATGGATTTTGTACGTTTTATGTAGGCTTTTTCAGAGGCACTCCCATGGTTGTGCAGTTGCTCTTATTTTATTATGTGGCATTACCGCTTATGGGACTTAATATGGATTCGGTTGCAGTTGCAGTTGCCGTATTTGGCCTCAATAGTGGTGCATACATATCTGAAATTATGCGTAGCGGTATACAATCTGTTGACTATGGTCAGACGGAAGGCGGTCGCTCTGTCGGTTTGAGTTTTTCAACAACTATGTTAAAGATTGTTATTCCTCAGGCTGTTAAAAACATTTTGCCCACACTTGGCAATGAGTTTATTACTCTTATCAAAGAGACATCTGTTGTTTCCTTTATTGGTGCTATGGACTTGTACAAGGCTTTCAATAAAATGGGTTCAAACAGTTATGAATTTATGATTCCTTACCTTGCAATGGCAATATGCTACATCGTAATTGTTTGTGTTATTACATTGCTTATTAAATTGATGGAAAGGAGTTTGAAAAAAAGTGACAGACGTGGCGAATAATAAAGTAATAGAAGTTATCGGTCTTGAGAAAAAATTTGGCGAAAAAGAAGTACTCAAAGGCATCGATATTACTATTAATAAAGGCGAAGTTGTTGTTATAATAGGTCCGTCAGGTTGCGGTAAATCAACCTTTTTGCGTTGTCTTAACTGCATGGATGACCCCACAGGCGGAAGTATTATTTTTGGCGGTGTTGATATTGCAGACGTAAATGTTGATATCAATGTTCATCGTCGTCGTATTGGTATGGTTTTTCAGCATTTTAATCTTTTTAACAATAAAACTGTTATTCAGAATATTATGCTTTCACCTTTACTCTGTGCAAAAAAAGACAGAAGAAAAGCTCTTATTCATAATTTATTTTCTAAAGACAAAGTTCCTGTTCGTTCAGTTGATGAAATTAAAGAAACTGAAAAAGAAAATGCATATAATCTTCTTAAGCGAATAGGCCTTGAAGATAAAGCTGATGTATATCCGTCAACATTATCAGGTGGACAGAAACAGCGTGTGGCAATTGTACGTTCACTTGCAATGAATCCTGAAGTTATTCTTTTTGACGAACCCACATCTGCCCTTGACCCCGAAATGGTAGGGGAAGTTCTTGAACTTATGAAAGAACTTGCTGAAGAGGGGATGACCATGGTGATTGTAACTCATGAAATGGGTTTCGCAAAAGAAGTTGCTTCAAGAATACTGTTTATTGATGACGGTAAAATTATGGAAGAAGCGTCACCTGATGAGTTTTTCTCAAATCCCAAAACAGAAAGATGCAAAGAATTCCTTTCAAAAGTTTTATAAAAAATTATGGCTATCGGAAATAACCGATAGCCAATTTTTATGTATAAATTTTTCAGGGTGTTATAAAGTTTGATGTTATGTATCTGATGCCGAGATTATAAAGTTCTTCCATTTTAGAGAGCCTGTCAACAGTCCATACGCAAACTTTAAGTCCTGCTTTAATTGCTTTCCTGAAATCACTTTTTTTATTACTTGCACATACGGCATAAGCAAAATTGTGTTTTTTTGCGTTTTCAATACCTTTTTTATCAATTGTTTCAACAAGATACCAATATTCAGTGTCAGGTGAATATTCTTTAAGTTTGATAAGCTTGTTTATATCAAAAGAAATGATTATAGCTCTATCAAGAAGATTTCTTTCTTTTAATTTATCTA
>JAZSFV010000225.1:0-12494 GCA_045532395.1 Acutalibacteraceae bacterium | reverse complement strand
GGAATGATGCACCTGTTGAAACAATCCCACCTGAAAATGACAGCAACGCCAACACTGAAACACTTGCACCAATTAACCCCGATGACCCCTATTACTGGTTCTATGAGCAATTGGGCAGCGGATAAAAATTCAAGGGTACCGAATTGATTTTCGGTACCCTTTTCTTCGCAAAAAAATAAAACAGCCCGCATAAAACGAGCTGTTTCTGGCGGAGACGGCGAGATTCGAACTCGCGGGGGATTACTCCCTAACTGATTTCGAGTCAGCCCCGTTATGACCACTTCGATACGTCTCCGTGTTTAGTTTTCTGACGCTTGATATTGTATCAAAAAACAATTCTTGTGTCAAGTCGAATTTGCTTGCAGATAAACGTAAGTTGTGGTATAATTGTGGAGTTTGAAAGAGAGGGAGTGATTTTTTGTATTATGCTTTGATTTCTGTAGCTGTCATAATGTTTGGTTTTCAATTTTTCATGAATCAGGATTATGAAAAGAAAAACGGAAACGATTTAGCCTCAACGATGGTGTTTATTTTCGGCTCAAGCATAGCAGGTCTTATAGTTTTACTTGTAATCAACAGTTTCAGGCTTGAATTTACATGGTATACGCTGTTTATGGCTACCGTGACGGCGCTTAATATGATGGCATGCATATTCTGCAGTTTAAAATCTCTTGCAAGGATAAATTTATCCCTATATTCGATTTTTTCCATGTTGGGTGGCATGTTGTTGCCATTCTTTGCAGGAATATTCTTCTATGGTGAAAAACTGACTGTAGCAAAAATTCTTTGCTTTGTGGTTGTAACGCTGGCTTTGGTAGTAACTTTCCAGAAAGGAAAAAGCAACAAAGGCTTTATTTATTACGCAGGCATTTTTGTTTTCAACGGTATGTCAGGTGTGCTTTCTAAAATTTTTCAGGAAAGTACATACAATAAAACAAGCGATGCCGGATATTCAATCTTAAGTGCTTTTATGACTGTTGTTATTGCAGGGATATTCATTTTGTTCAATCTTAAAAAGACAAAACTTCCTGCTAAAAACTCATATTTAAGCCTTGCCGGCAACGGAATTTTAAATAAAGTTGCAAACTATCTCCTGCTTATTGCCCTGGCTCATGTGCCGGCATCTGTGCAGTATCCTATGGTAACCGGTGGCGTTATGATAGTTTCTACAGTTCTTGGTTTCTTTACACCAAACAAACCGGGAAAAAGAGAGATTATTTCGCTCATATTATCATTCGTTGGGATTTTATTACTTGTAGTAATACCCGTATAAAAGCAAAAAACAGCCCTTCTCATTTGAGAAGGGCTTAATTTTTTATTTAACCAACGGGATTGTGTAAGCAGAGTTTGTAAACCACTGGTTTGTAACAAAGTTACGGGGTCTGATGATTACTTCGTTTTCATAAACTTCAAGCTGCATACCTGTTCCTGCCTGAAGAAGACCGAACATATTAATGATGCCGTAAGTAGGAAGGTTTATGTATGTTACGCCGTTTACCTGCTCTACGTTTGAAAGACCATATTTTTCGTAAATGTAAGTGCATTTAATGCCCGAATGCATGTGGCCGCTGATGTAGAAAACGTTGGGATATTTTTCCATGATTGATTTAACATCGTTAATCTCAAGGTCAATACCGCTGTCAGGCCAGATAACATTTTCACCATTGATATCGTCAACAGGCCAGTGACATACAACAAAAACAGGTTTGCCCTCGGTTGTTGTTTTTGCAAGTTCACTGTCAAGGAAATCTAACTGTTCCTGAGACATATCCATAGCATCCCAGTGACCGCCGTTTATAACTTCATCGCCGAGAACAATGAATGTATAACCGTCAATTTCAGTGCTGAAATAGTTGTGTTCATTGTTTGTGCCCATATATTCGTTTGAATATCTGATGAAGTTAGCCATAGCTTCTTCACGTGTAATATCAGTTACATCTCTGTCGCCTACATGGCCGATATCATGGTTGCCTGCAGCAGTAATAACGGGGCAGGGGCTGTATTCTTTGATAATCTCAAAATATTCAGCAAGCGACGGTTCATCAGCGTAATTTGTAATATCGCCTGCAACAACAAGTGCATTTACGTCAGTTTTTGTACGACTTAAGTTTCTTAAACCTGCTTTAAGAAGTTCGGGACGTAAAAGTTCTGTTTGTTCAAGATGTGTATCTGAAATCAGTTCAAGTGTAAAAAGACAGTCGTCTTCCTTGTTGTTAATTACAGGAGCTTCAATACCGTTGTAGGGTATAAAAAGAGTCATAAGAATTGACATCAAAAAAGCACCTAAGTTTGAAAAAATTGCATTTACTACACTCATAGTTACATCTCCTTGTTGATAAAAAGCGTTTTTAAGTTATTTTTTTCTTTTAAGATATAATTTTGCAAGACCGCCTTCGGATGTTTCACGATAGTGGAATTTAAGGTCTTTACCTGTTTCGTACATTGTTTCTACAACAAGGTCAAATGAAATTTTTCTTGTTGAACTGAGAAAATTTGCAAGGTTAAGGGCGTTTATAGCTCTCATAGCAGCAATTGCACCGCGTTCAATGCATGGAATCTGCACAAGGCCTGCAATCGGGTCGCAGGTAAGACCCAAATGGTGCTCCATAGCAACTTCTGCTGCATATTCAATCTGCTCAATTCTCATGCCGAAAATTTCTGCAAGTGCCGCAGCAGCCATAGAGCAGGCGGTGCCCATTTCAGCCTGACAACCGCATTCTGCACCGCTTACTGATGCGTTGGTCTTGACGAGAATGCCGATAATACCTGCAACTGCAAGTGCATCAATGATTTTTTTGTCTGAAAAACGTTTTTTCTCCTGCATGTATTTCAAAACTGCAGGCAAAACACTGCTTGCACCGCATGTGGGAGCAGTTACGACAATTCCGCCGCCTGCATTCTGTTCGCCTACTGCAAAAGCATAAGCGCAAACCATTCTGTTTTCGTAAGTAATTTCGCTTTCGTCAATATGCTGCTGGTCTAAAAGAAATCTTGCTTTTCTTTCAACTTTAAGACCACCGTCGAGAATGCCGTCAGTAAGAAGTCCCTGGTTTACGCAATCTTTCATTGCAGCCCATACTTCTGCGAGAAATTCTTTGATTTCTTCGCCTTCGTTCTGGTAAACATAGTCGCTTATGCGGATTCTGTGTTTTTTACAGTATTTTGCAATTTCGGCAAAAGTATTTTCTTTATAAACTTCTTCAGGTACATGATGAGGTCGTCCTTCGATGGCGAAATCACCGCCGCCGATACTCATTACACGCATTTTTGCAATTTCTTCTCCGTTTTTATAAGCGAAAAAGTCTACAGTATTTTCGTGGGGCAAATCTTCAGTTTCAATGTCAAATACAAGTTCTGTCTTTATTCCGCCGAAACCTTCTAAAATAGCCTCATCAGTGTGGTGTCCCTTGCCTGTTTTTGCAAGAGAGCCGTAAAGAATTGCTTTGAAAGAATCAGCCTCAGGGTTTTCTTCTCTGAAAAGAGTTGAAGCCTTGAAGGGCGCCATTGTATGCGAGCTTGAGGGGCCTTTGCCGATTTTGTAAAGTTCTCTTAATGATTGCATTTTTACATCTCTGCCTTTTGTTTATTAGAATATAATGTTGCTTGAAGGTGCTTTTGCATGCCATTCGATAAGAACAGAACGTGCATATTCGGGGTTTGATGTGATTATCTGATTGGGAGAATAACTGATTGCAGTTATAATATCAAGTTCATCATCCACATCTCTGAAAGATATTTTAAGCCAGTTTTCTTTTAAAAATCTTGAAAATTCCATGCTGAAGCCGTCCACGTTGCAGTTGATGCCCACGGCACCCGAAAGAACAATGTCGTTTAAAACAGCACTCATATAATCCTGGCTTTTAGATTTTGATTTATCAAGTTCATAATCCAGGTAGAAATCAATGTCGCAACTTGTGCGGACATATTTTGCCTGGTTGATATTGACTCCTGTCAGGAAACAGTATTCTGTCATTTCGTAGCTCTTGATTATTCTGTCAAGTTCTTCGAGGTTTGATGCGTCGCAAAGGTGAAGATTGAGATAATGTCTGCGGGTGTTCGAGTTGACTGTTTCTTCACATAAAAAACTTATGAGATACTCAAGAGGCATAGTGTTTTCGCCTATTTCTTCAGCACTTTTTGCTATATACGGTTTTCCCTCACTGTTGAAACACACATCAACTTCAATGCAGTCCACGTCTTCCTGTAAAGCGGCTTTAACATAGAGAAGCGAGTTTTCTTTGTTTCCGTTTGAGCCGTTTTTTGACGTTATCAAGCCATTTTCAGGGAAAGAATAGATGTTTTCAAACAAGTTCTCTTTTGCTTTGGCTATTGCGGCACGTTTCATTGATGGTACTGCAACAAGAGCAATAAACAGAGCAAGAACACCTACAGCTGCAAGAATTGCCAACAAAATGCGAAGCTGTTTTTCAGTCAACTTCTTCACTTGCTGTACCTCCCGTAAAGTTCGCTTGTAATTGCATTCAGCTCGTCCATATGTTCTTCAATGTCTTTTACAAGGGCAAACTGTGTGCGGCAACGCACAAGGTTATGTTCAGCATAGTCCGTGTGGAAATATACGTCTCCGTCAAGGTAGTCTGTAAGGAATCTCATACCGCATTCAAAAGTAAGGAGTTTTGCAGAGAAAGCAAGGTTTTCTGCTTCTTCGGGAGTGAGGCTTTTACCTGCGGTTGAAAGATAACCTTCTGTATATGCTTTATAAAGTTCAACGTTAAGCTTCATTTTTGATGCATCTTTTTCGTCTTCTGCGGCTGTGCCTGCGCCTGAGCGGATTGCATCGCCGAAATCATAAAGTGAAAGACCGGGCATAACTGTGTCAAGGTCAAGTATGCAGATGCCGAGGTTTGACTGGTTGTCGAACATAATGTTGTTGATTTTAGTGTCGTTATGAGTAACTCTTATGGGGAGTTTTCCCTCTGCGATAAGATCTACAAATTTTGCAGAATCTTCTTTTCTCTGAAGAACAAAGTCAATTTCTTCTTTTACATTATCTTTTCTGCCTGATTTGTTGTTTTCAAGAGCAATAAGGAAGTTTTCAAAACGCTGTTTTGTATTATGAAAGTCAGGGATAGTCTCGTGGAGAGTTTCACCGGGAAAATCTGCAAGCTTGCTCATGAAATCGCCGAATGCTGCACCTGCGTTGAAGAAAACCTGGGGATTTTCGATAGTATCGCAGGAATATGCATCTGTGATAAAGTTAACGCATCTCCAGAAAGAGCCGTCAGGCATTATATGATAGGGTTTTCCGTCTTTAGCAAAGAGTGCGTAGAGAGTTTCTCTTTCTGTATCTCCGCCGTTTTCTTTTATTTTTTCTGCCAGATGACGTGTAACATTTACCATGTTTTCCATAAGTTCAACAGGTTTTTTGAACACGTTAGTGTTGATTTGCTGTGCAATATACTGCTTGTTTCTGCCGTTCAATTCAAACTGAAGGGCAAAAGTGCAGTTAATGTGTCCTGCTGTAATTTGGCTGTAGCCTGTGTAGTTGCCTTCAAACTCATAGGCTGAAAGGATTTCTTCAATATACTGTGCAGTGTTCATTTAGATAAACTCCTTTAATTGAAATATTTGTTTACTTTATCGTTGCAGATTTTCAAAGTGTCTTTTTCTTCAAATTCAGGCGGATTAAAAGTAAGAATTACGCCTTGTTCAAACCTTGCCATGTCGGCGTAAAACGGCGTTGAAGTGAAGCCGTCGCGGTCGTAGAACTGTTTTCTTGCTTTTTCCTGGAATCCAAGGAAACGGAACTGCCCTGAAAGATGCTCGAAGAATTTTAACCATCTTATTTTCTGATAGCAGGGCAGGAAGTTGCCCAGCATCTGCCAGCCGTAGTCGTATCGCTGATTGTCTTCTATCATTGGTCCCCAGAGACCGATTGATGCGATATAGTTTATGATAAAATATGTAAGCTCATCGTCGTTTGCGGAAATTTTCTTAAGCTTGTCAATATAGCATGATGCATTGAAAAGCTTGTGACATACAAGAATTTCGTCTGCATCGTCAATCAATTCAAGGAATTTCTGCGATTTTTCTTTGAACGGCTCCATCTGCCTGTCTCTGTAAAGAGAAGCAATTTCCTTGTGCAAGGGGAAAGCGTAATTGTCAAGCAACTGCTTTGATATATTCACGATATCGTATTTATAAGCTTCGTTTTCACAGTCAAGATTACGCAGTGAATGGTAAATTTTTAAGAGCTCACCGTTGTCATAAAGGGATTCAACTCTGTCGTAAAGCCCTGTGTGTCTGAGATTAAGCTGCGGTCTTGTGCATATTGCAGAGCCTACGGGTACTGAACTGTGCTCTTTTGAATAACAGGTTTTTCTGTAGAGAGAAATTCTTTCTTCTGCGTTTTCGTCTGTTGTTCCGTAGCGGCAGAGTTCATATTTTTTATACCACTCAGTAAGGTCGATTTTCTTGTTTTCGGTAAGCACGTCAAATGAAAGTGAGAAAAACATGGGGTTCTGATTCAGACTTTCAGGGAAAAGACCTGCACCGATAACATTCGGATATTTTTCTTTGCATTCAAGGTAGGGGTTGTTTGCAACTTCTTCAATATCGCCCTGCATGCTGTTGTGAGAGTTGTTGTGCTGAGAGTTTCCGAGAATAAACTGACAGCCGTCAAAACCATTTGTTTTGTCATGCATAGCAGAGTCGATGTCAAGCACAAGTGTGTTGCAACGTTTGATTTTTGAAACAAACTCAGGACGGTATCCTTCGCTTGAGAAAACAAGAGTTGCGTTTTCGTTATAGAAATCGGCTGCTCTGTCAAGCTCTCTGGCTGCATTTTCAAGATACGCAATTTCTTTTTTCTTTGTGCCTGCAGTGCAAGAACAAAGCTGATTGCACATATAATAGTCTGATTTTCCAAGGTATTCTTCCTGCACTTCAAGGTATTTAAGGAAAAATCTTCTGAAAGATACAGAGTCAAGTTTAAGCTTGTATGTTTTTGCAAAAGCTGCCCACTTGTCGTCAATTGTAACATCTTTTGCATTGAAAAGTTTTGGTGTAATGTCAGGCACAATGCCTGAAAAGGTTGAAAGAATAGGGGTGATTCCAAGTTCTTTCATTCTTTCTACAACTTTCTTGCCAAGTTCAATGCTTCTTTCGATGTGGTCGAAAGTTTTGCAGGGTAGATAGTTGTAGAATCTGTTTGACATCTGCCATGCGTAAAAAGCAGGACCTGAAATAAATTCAAGAGCAAGACTCTCAAAATAATCGAGCTTTACAAGTGTGTAAAAGCAGATACCTTCGTTACCTGCAAGGTTTACAGCCATGTTTACACCATTCATAGCAAGCATGTCGAGATGTTTTTCCCAGTCTTCAAAAGTCCATGTCCATGTGTTGTTGGAAAATAAAGTGTAGTCACCGAAAACTCGTAACTTCTGGGGAATATAAGCGGAAAATTCTTCTTCGGGAAGAGGGGATTCTGTAATTTCGCCCATATCACCGCAACAAAGTGTAATTTTTTTGTTAAGGCAGTTTTCAAGGTATTTTCCGAAAGCTTTCGCTATGCACACATCGTCTGTGCCGAAAAGGTGAATTTTGCCGTTTTTCTGTTTGTAGCCGTAGAAGTCCTGCTCGGTTGTCTTCTCAACTGTTTCATATGTAAAATTGTCTTTGATTTTTGGTGCAATACGCTCAATTAATTTCAAAGCAAGGTACCTCCGAGTATAATTACATCCATTATAACACAAACAAATTAAAATGTCATCATCTTTCTACAAAATATAGAATTAAATATTCTTGGTGAAATATTACAAAAGTTGTTGAAAAAAATATTATGGTGTGTTAGAATTAACAAGAATAATCCACATTGGGAGTGTGATTTTATGATAAAAGTAACAGTATGGCATGAAAATTATCATGACAGAACAGATGAAGCAACTATGGCTATGTATCCCGGCGGTATGCATAATGTTATTGCTTCTTTCCTGAAAAAAGACGAAGAACTTCTTGTAAGGACTGCAACTCTCGACCAGCCTGACTGCGGGCTTCCTGATGAAATTCTGGAAGATACAGACGTGCTTCTCTGGTGGGGTCATGCAAAACATGACGATGTGCCGGATGAACTTGCAAAGAAAGTTCACGAAAGAGTGCTTCGCGGAATGGGCGTAATTTTCCTTCATTCTGCTCATATGTCAAAGCCTTTCCGTCTTACTATGGGTACAAGCTGTACTCTGAAATGGAGAGATAACGACAGAGAAAGACTCTGGACTGTATTGCCTCAGCATCCTATTGCAAAGGGTGTAAGTGAATACATAGAACTTGAAAGTGAAGAAATGTACGGTGAGAGATTTGATATTCCTCAGCCTGACGAACTCATATTCCTCGGCTGGTTTGCAGGCGGTGAAGTTTTCCGTTCAGGTTGCACATGGTATAAAGGTCTCGGTAAAGTTTTCTATTTCCAGCCCGGACATGAAACAAATCCAAGCTATCACAACGCTGATGTGCAGAAAATTATTACTAATGCAGTAAAATGGGCAGCTCCCCAGGTTATCGTTGATAAGCTTGATTGCCCACATTATGCATCTCTTGAAAAAGCAAGAAACGATAAGTAAACTGAAAGGATTTGAAAATATGAAAAAGATAAGAATTGGTATTATCGGTAACGGCGGTATCTGTAAAGGCGCCCACATACCTACATATCTTAAAGACGAAAGAGTTGAAATTGTAGGCGTTTGCGATATTATTGAAGAACGCGCACAGTTTTTGAAAGACGAATATTTCCCCGAAGCAAAAGTTTATACAGACTATAAAGAACTTCTTAAAGATGAAACTATTGATTCAGTTGACATCTGTACTCCCAACTATCTCCACTCAATTATAGCAGTTGATGCTTTTAAAGCAGGTAAACACGTTTTCTGCGAAAAGCCCGATGCTATTGACGTTACAGAGGTTCTTAAAATGCAGAAAGCAGCTGATGAAGCAGGCAAAGTTCTTATGGTTATGAGAAATAACCGTTTTGTAGGTGCTTCTCAGTATGCTAAGAAATACATCGATGCAGGTAAAATGGGCGATGTTTACGCTGGTCGTTGCGGTTGGCAGAGAAGACGCGGTATTCCCGGCAAAGGTGGTTGGTTCACAACTAAAGCACAGTCAGGCGGCGGTCCTCTTATCGACCTTGGTGTTCATATGATTGACCTTGCTATCTGGCTTATGGGCAACCCCACTCCTGTATCAGTAAGCGCAAATACATTCTGCAAATTTGCAGATAACGACACAAGCGACTCTGTAAACTCAGATTTCGGTGATAAAAATTCAGAAGGTACTTTTGACGTTGAAGACCTTGCTATGGGTATTATCAGGTTTGATAACGGTGCGGTTCTTCAGATTGAATTCAGCTGGGCATCAAATATCAAGAGAGAACGCCGTTTTGTTGAACTCCGTGGTTCAAAATCAGGTCTTAAATGGGAAAATGACGATATTGAAATTTTCACAGAAGAAGCAGGTCAGCTTCTTGATATCAAACCTGCAGGAAACCTTGATAACAAAGGTCACCACAACAACCTTGTTCATTACCTTGATGTTCTTACAAAGGGTGCAGATCCTTGCTTCAAACCCCAGCAGGGTGTTGATATGATTAAGATTCTTTGCGCTATTTACGAATCAGCAAAAACAGGCAGAGAAGTAGTTCTTTAATCAGTCTTATAGGGCGGCAGACAGCCGCCCTTATTTATAGTTTTTAGGTGGTGTTTTGCCAATGAAATATGCAATAATCGGCACAGGTTGGATTGCAAAAGCATTTGCTGACGGTGTGAAGATTTCTGAAGGCTTTTCTCCTTATGCTATCTATTCCAGAACGCGTGAAAAAGGTGAAGAATCTGCCCGCAAAACAGGTGCAGTAAAGGTGTTTACAGACCTTGAAGAAATGGCATCGTGTGACGAAATTGATGCGGTGTATATCGCATCTCCCAATGCCTTTCATTACAGACAGAGCAAACTGTTTTTGGAGCATGGGAAACACGTAATCTGCGAGAAGCCGATCACTGTAAATCCGCAGGAATTTAAAGAGCTTTTTTCGCTTGCAAAGTCAAAAAAACTGGTCTACATGGAAGCCATAATGATGATGCATTTTCCTAACAAAAATCTTATTGAAAATGCGCTCAGAAGTATCGGAAAAATTACTTCAGCGAGAGTGGATTTTTCGCAACTTTCTTCAAAATATCCTGCTTTGAAAAGAGGAGAAAATCCCAACATTTTTAATCCGGAAATGGCAACAGGCTGTCTTATGGATTTAGGAATTTATAACGTGTATTTTGCTCTTTATTTTTTTGGAAAACCGCAGAAAATTACGTCAACTTCTTTGCTTCTTGAAACCGGTGCAGACGCTCTTGGAACTGCAGTTTTTCATTATCCGGATAAGCAGATTACGCTTACTTACTCAAAGGTAGGACAGTCTTTTTCAGACACGGAAATTTATGGTGATGCGGGCACAATCGCAGTAGAATCAATAAGTAAACTGGTTAACGTTAAGCTGATTTCACCTGACGGAGAAGAGAAAATTCTGGCAGGCGACACTGAAAAAGAAGAAGTCATGAGCTATGAAGCTAAAGACTTTTTCCGCTTTATCCGCGACTATGATTCCTGCAAAAAAGAGTACGATTTGTGCGGAGAATTTTCTTTGGAAGTTTCAAAAATCATGGAAGAAATCAGGCGTCAGAACAACCTGAATTATTCGTCAAAATAATGAAAAATTTTTATTAAAATTCAATCATTTCCCGGCTCACTTTTTTCGGAAAGTGAGCCGTATTTTTTATGTGAAAAAGTTTAGATTTTTGTTAAAATTTTTCCGAATATTCAGTAAGATTTTTAACATAAAATTTAGTAAAAAATCCTTGTTATACACTTTCGGAGAAATGTTAAAAAATTATGAAGATAAGTGTCGTTTTTTCTTGACAATCTTGACAGAAAGTGATACAATACAATGGATAGAATAGAGTTAGT
Source organism: Acutalibacteraceae bacterium (assembly GCA_045532395.1). Taxonomy (GTDB): domain Bacteria; phylum Bacillota; class Clostridia; order Oscillospirales; family Acutalibacteraceae; genus SIG575. The sequence goes on along the minus strand of JAZSFV010000225.1, from coordinate 1,532 downwards.
GGAAGTATATCTTCTACATATTTCTCTAAAAGAAAAATAACCCCTGTTTTTGAACAGAAATCCTGCAATACGGAGAGTGCTGACATGGCTGAAGAGAAGAAAGAAACTATACTTGCTGAAGAAAAAGCTGAAGAAAAAAAAGAAACTATAAAAATTCCCAGACAGAGAACAATGGAAATGTTGTTCAAGCCTGTGTTTGATGTAGGTCTTAACATGGCGGTTGATTATTATACACGCGTTCAGCTTATTGACTATAAGGTAGGCATTATTCAACCTGAAACTTATATCACTGTGGCAGAGAAATCAAATCAGATTGCTGAAATCGGCAAATGGGCGATTGAAGAAGCCTGTGATGCGATTATCAGAGCTGAGCAGAGAGATGTGGGAATCAATAGTATGATTCTCTGGACTTCTTTAAAACATCTCAACAAGAAAAATTTCGTAAAAAGTATGTCAAGCATCGTGGAAAAGAAAGGGCTTGAACCTGAAAAGTTCTGTTTCCAGATTACAGACCACATTCTTCAGGCAGATAAAGATATTATTTCGCAGAATATACGTGATTTACGTTCATCGGGCTTCCAGGTTACGATTGATGATTTCGGCGTTGAATATTCATCACTTTCTAATCTTGGCCAGTATGAAGTAGATTACATCGGCATTGATTCTTCACTCACAAGAGATATTGAAATAAACGAACGTCAGCAGAATATGCTTCAGGGTATTATAGATTTTGCAAAGAAAATCGAAACCAAGGTCATGGTTGGCGGAGTTGAGACTCAGGAGAAAGCACAGCTTCTCAAAACCATGGGCGTTGACAGAATGTCAGGTCCCCTTTATGGTGACTTCATAAAAGAAAAAGAAATTACTATGTAAATTGTTTCATCCTTATGAAAGGAGTTGGATATTTTGGCAAAAAAACAAAATGTACAGTTTGACCCATACAATTCTGACATGGAAAAGTATGGTGTCCGTACAACGGCAAAGAAAGTCAGAAAAAATAAATTGCTCTTGCGGATTGTTGTTATCATCCTTGCATTATTGCTTTTATTCCTTGCAATATTCTTCGGATGTGTAACTTACGCAAATCAGGCAGGTCGATTCACAGTAAACCTTGACCCTGATGCAATTGAGAAATATGGTATCACACTGTGTGAGAATTATGACCAGGCATATGGCTTAGGTGCATGGGCAAACGGAGGCACAGGACCTGGCGGAAAGCCCAACGCTGACAGTAACTATGAGTCAGGCGTTTTAATCCGCGGTAAAGCCGTTGAAAACATGGATAATATTACTGAAGAATGGTTACCCGCAGATATCGACAGCGGTAATCACTCAGGCAGCCACAACGGTGATGCCAATGGTGATGGTGAAATTGACTACATAGCATATACTTTCTACCTTAAAAACGTAGGTAGAGAAGATGCAGACTATAACGTTTCAATTGATGTCCTTTCAGTAGACCTTAATGCTGACGAAGCTCTCAGAGTAAAGGTTTACAGAAACGGCGAAGCAATTACTTATGGTAAAAAACC
>JAZSFV010000049.1:0-19286 GCA_045532395.1 Acutalibacteraceae bacterium | reverse complement strand
AACCAGATCAAGAACACTGTAGCCTTTACCGGTACCGAGATTATATACGTCACAACCTGTTGTACCGAGAGCCTTCTCAAGTGCTTTAAGGTGACCGAGAGCCAGGTCAACAACATGGATATAGTCTCTGACGCCTGTGCCGTCGTGTGTATCGTAATCGTCACCGAATACGCTCAAAACTTCACGTTTGCCGACTGCAACCTGAGAAACATAGGGCATAAGGTTGTTGGGGATTCCGTTGGGGTTTTCACCGATTCTGCCGCTTTCGTGAGCACCGATGGGGTTGAAATAACGAAGAAGCACTACGCTCCAATCGTTGTCTGATGTGTAAAGGTCAGTAAGAATCTGTTCGATATAATATTTTGTTGTGCCGTAGGGGTTTGTTGTGCCGCCTGTTTTCATTGTTTCTTTGAGAGGAGAAATGTTTTCGCTTCCGTAAACTGTTGCAGAAGATGAGAAAACAATTTTTTTGCATCCTGCGTCTCTCATAGCTTCGCAAAGAGTTACTGTGCCGCCGATGTTGTTGTCGTAATATTCAAGGGGCTTCTGGCAGCTTTCTCCAACTGCTTTGAGTCCTGCAAAGTGAATGACTGCTTCAACATTTTCTTTTGCGAAAATTTCGTCAAGACCTTTTCTGTCACGAATGTCGCATTCGTAGAATTTAAAGTCCTTACCTGTAATTTCTTTTACTCTTTTAAGAGATTCACTCTTGCTATTATAAAAATTATCAAGTACAATAATATCGTAGCCTGCGTTAAGAAGCTCTACGCAAGTGTGTGAGCCGATAAAGCCTGCTCCGCCTGTAACTAAAATTGACATTTTAAAAACCTCCACGTATAATATATATTAATTATATGACAAACCGACTTAAAATTCAAGGCTTTTGAAAGGAAAACAGTAATGAAAAACTTATGGGAAATAGGCACAATTAAGGACATTATGACAAGGCACGGGTTTCAGTTTTCAAAATCACTGGGACAAAACTTTTTAATTAACCCTACTGTCTGTCCGCAGATGGCAGAATATGCTCTCTCTGACGGTGTGACATGCGCAATAGAAATCGGAGCAGGTGTGGGAATTTTAACTGCCGAACTTGCAAAGAGAGCAAAGAAAGTTGTGTCAATTGAAGTAGACTCTGCTCTTTTACCTGTTCTGGAAGAAACACTGGCTGACTTTGACAACGTTGAAGTTATAAACGCGGACGTGTTAAAGACAGATATCAACAAACTCATTGAAGAAAAATTCCCCGGTGAAAAGGTTGCTGTCTGTGCTAATCTTCCTTACTATATTACTTCCCCGATTATTATGTATTTCCTTGAAAATAAAGCAAAAATAGATAACATGACCGTTATGGTGCAGAAAGAAGCCGCAGACAGACTGTGCGCAGAGGTAGGCTCACGTGAGTCAGGCGCGGTGACGGTTGCAGTGAATTATTACGCAGAGGCTGAAAAACTTTTCGGCGTTTCAAAAGGCTCATTCATGCCTGCTCCCAAAGTTGACAGCGCAGTTATGAAACTTAAAATCAGAGAAAATCCGCCCATTGAAATCAGCGACGAAAAGAAATTTTTCTCCCTTGTGAAGAGTGCGTTTTCGCAGAGAAGAAAAACTGCCGCAAACGGAATTTCATCAGGCATGGGAATGCCGAAAGCAGAAGTTATTTCCGCCATTGAAAGAGCAGGGCTTGATGCAAATGTCAGAGCAGAAAAACTTACAATGGAAGAATTGGCAAGGCTCTCTGAAGAAATATAAAACAAAAAACTCGTAGGTAATTGCCTGCGAGTTTTTTGTGTCCGGTTTACTGCTAAATTATAATTTAGTGCAGAATGAAGAATGCAAAATGCAGAGTTTCGGGTCTGCGACGCTATTATGTTTGGGTGTGGGCTTTGCCCACCTGCAATTTTGCACTCTGCACTATGCACTTTGCATTCAAATTATAATTTGGGTGTGGGCTTTGCTCACCGCCAATTATTCATTAAAAAAAGGCAGGAGCAAACCCCTGCCTTTTTGTTTTAAAGTGAGTTAATCATATCAAGGTGAGTAAGATAAAGTTCATACACCTGCACGTTGGTTTTCATCATTCCGCCCTGAAGTGACATATGGTCGCCTCTGTAGGTAGGCATTACGTTCCATATACCTGCCGAAACATTACCTTCTTTATACTGAGTTGATGGTGCTGATGTAGGTGCCATAGCAGAAATAGTATTCACAAGGCCGTCATTTTCAAGCCAACTTTCATCAAAAACAAAACCGCCTTCGGTAACACCGGTATATGCTCCCATTTCATCTGCACTGCTCTGGAACATACCTTCCATAATTTTCTTATCAGCTTTGTATGTGCCGTCTTCCTGCCTGGTTGTGGCAGAGCACGGAATTGCGAAGTAATAGGTGTTTTTATCAGTCACCATTTTTTTGTTGAGTTGTAAAGCGTTGTCGATATACATATCGTATGCGGCGGTATCCTTGTCTTCTGCGGGTGCAGAATATGCAGTTGTGCCGTTACTTGGTGCTGCAAGTGTTGTAAGAGAATATATGTAATCTGCTTTTCCGCCCGTAAATAAAGGAGAAAGTTCATTTGCAGGCGTTGCTTTTACTTCTGCTTCGTCACCTTTTGCCATAAGTGTTGCGAAAACTCTTATTGTAGCACCGCCGAAAGAATGACCAAGAAGATTTATTTTATTTTCACTGTCAAATTCGGGGATAAGAGCCTTACCTGTGAAATCTTTGCCGTATCTTTCGTGGCCGTGCTCTTCACTGTGTGCTTTGCCGTAGTCAGTAACGGTGCCTGTAAGCTGGGCATAAAGTTCACACGCTCTGTCCCAAGCGCTTTTAGTGCCTGAAACTGATGCGGCATAGCAATCAAACCCGCTTTTTTCAAGCTTATTCATCAGTTCGCCGCCAAACATACCCCAATAGGGCATCAGTTTGTACTGAACATCATATTCACCCCAACCCATAAGGCCGTGAACAAAAACATAAGCGTAGTTTGTATTCCAGTTGTTTTCCTCAATTACGACATCTGTCTTGGGGAGATATATTCCGAACAATGACAGAAATGCGAAAATAAGTGATAAGGGAAATGCGATAATCTTTGCCATAACATCAGTCCTTTTCTTTTTAATTAAAAAAATTATATATTATTGTCAGTTTGCATATCAATAAAAATCGGAAAAATTTACACTGGGTCTATATTGAATTAATACAATGTTCATCTGCGTTACAGATTATCAAAAGGTGTTTTATAACCATTCTCCGTTATTCATAACAGAGATTATATTTATATTTTCATCAAACAGAACAAGGTCTGCGTCAAAGTTTTCTCTCAAAACACCTTTTCGGTTATCAACACCAATGAGTCCGGCAGGGTTTTTACTTACCATTCTTACTACTGCCCAGACAGGAAGATTTGTGGCATCGAGCATTGTTTTTAAAAGGCGGTTGCCTGAAGCCACACTACCTGCAAATGCAGTACCGTCCATGGTATGGGCAACCCCACCATAGATTTTAACTTCCTGACCGTTTTTAAGGCTGCCAAGTTTTGCGACGCTGTTTTCAGGAAGACCTGCACCACGCATGGCATCTGAAGTTAAAATAATTTTTTCATACCCTTTGCATTTTAAAATGAGATTTAAAATTTCTTCGCCTAAATGGAAGCCATCGGCAATAAGTTCAACAGAAACATCAGGAAGCAAAAGACCTGCTTCTACTGCACCGCCTTTTCGTTTTCCGTCACGGATTGATGCTTGTGACATGCCTGAATAAAGATGTGTCATCAATGAAAAACCTCTGCTTACTGCTTCTTTTACGGTGTCAAAATCTGCATCTGTATGAGCCACAGAGGCTATAATCCCTTTTTTTGAAAGTTTTTCGCCAAGGTCCGTTGCACCGTCCAGCTCAGGGGCAATACTCCAGCGTTTCACAACACCGTAGGATAAAAACTTCTCAATTTCGTTTTCGTCAGGATTTTTTATGTAGCGAGGGTCCTGAGCCCCTTTATATTTTTGAGAAAAATACGGCCCTTCAAGATGAACACCAAGGAAATTACAACAAGGGATTTTATCTTTTGTTTCAGAGTAAGTTTTAAGCACTTTTTCTGTTTCTTCAGTTTCACCTGCGAGAGTTGTAGGGAGCATGGAAGTTACGCCGTTACTGCTATGGTAACGGGCAATTTCTTCAAATGCTTCAGGCGTTGCGTCCATAAAGTCATAGTTTTTACCACCATGGACGTGCAAATCAATAAAGCCCGGGGAAAGATAATTCCCTTTTGCATCAATTGTTTCTCCCTGAAAACTGCCATCAGATTCGCCAAGACCGATTTTATTTATTTTACCGTCAGATACAGAAAGCCAACCTTTTTCTACGGAATTTTCAAGCACTAATTTTGCGTTGGTGATGAGGTATGTTTTTTTCATTATATATTCTCCGGAATTTCTGCTAATAAAGAAGCAGAATCAGCATCGATAAAAAGTTGTGCATCGGGGTGAGTTTTCAGAATTGTGGCAGGTATCATTTCTGTCACGTCGTTGTTTACAGTATCGTAAATTGCCTGAGCCTTTACTTTATAAGGAACGGCAGAAATTATGTGCTTGCAACGGAGAATCTGCTTTACTGTCATTGAAATTGCTTTTTCGGGCACATCTTCTAAAGTTGCAAACCAGCCTTCACCTAACTGTTGCTGACGGCAACGAGGCGCAAGAACTACGACTTTATATGCGTTTGTGTCAGCAAAATCTGCAGGCGGGTCGTTAAAAGCAACGTGAGCATTTTCGCCTATGCCTATTAAACCTACGTCAACTGCTTCTTCATTGAGTTTCTCTGTCAAAAAAGCAATAGTTTCTTCCACGCCTTGTGAGGGATCTACAAAATATGCGCTTTTAAGATTTACTTTACTTACGAATCTTTCTTTTAAATATTTTACGAAACTTGCAGGGTGAGTTTCATCAATGCCTATATATTCATCAAGGTGGAACATTTCAACCTTTGACCAGTCAACATTTTCTTCAATTAATGCTTCTAAAGTTGTAAACTGTGAAGCACCTGTGGAAAGGACAATTCTGGCACTTCCCTTTTCTTCGATAGCGCAGTTTATAAGTCTTGCTGTTTCCTTTGCGGCTTTCATGCCTAATTCTTTTGCATTTTCTGATAAAATAACTTTCACGTAAATCCCTCCTGAAAAACATATATCACTTTTACTATATCATCTGAAGAGGTATAAGTCTATAATTTTTTTATGAGAATTTCAAATTTTTTACTACAAGACAAAACAAATATTGACTTTGAAACAAACCCATTATATAATAAATCTATCAATTACAAAGGTGGTTTTTTTATGTTGAAAATTGGTCTTGTAGGCGTTGGCGGTATCAGCGGCGCACATATTCCCGTTTGGGAGCAGATGGAAGATGCAGAGCTCGTCTGCCTTTGCGATATCCGTCCTGAAAGAATGGAAAATTACAAAGACACAAAACATTGCTATACAGATTTTGACGAGATGCTCGCTAATGAAAAAATTGACATTCTCGACATCTGTCTTCCTACATATCTTCATGCAGATTTTGCAGTAAAGGCTATGGAAAAAGGCATTAACGTTATCACAGAAAAGCCTATTTCTCTCAAAGAAGAAGACGTTGAACGTGTTTATTCAACTGCAGAAAAAAACGGTGTTAAATTCATGGTTGCTCAGGTGCTTCGTTTCTGGCCTGAATATCTTATTCTTAAAGATATTTTTGATACACAGAAATACGGTAAACTCCTTTCAGGCAGTATGATTCGCCTTGGCGGTTATCCCAGATGGAGTTGGGACAACTGGATGATGGACGAAAAAAGAAGCGGGCTTACTCCTTATGACCTTCACATTCACGACCTTGACTTTATGGTTTACGCTTTCGGTATTCCTAAGGTAAGACATCAGTTCCGTTCAAAACGTCCTGACCAGGATTTTATCAGCATCGACTACGATTTCGGTGATTTCTCAATTCATTCAGAAGCAGCATGGTACGGCGCACGTTATCCTTTCACTGCAGAATTCCGTTTCCAGTTTGAAGATGCAGTTGTAGCAAGCGAACATGGTTCAATCAAAGTTTATGACAGAGAAGAAAACGTGTTCGACCTTACAGAAGTTGCAGAGGGAGATACAGGCAAAATCAATCTTCCCAAGAGTAACGCTTACGCAAACGAAATTATATATTTTGCAGACTGCGTAAAAAACAACAAGCTGGTTGAAAAGGTTAAACCCAACGAGCTTGAAAGTGTTATTAAAATTCTCAACAGTCTTTGATGTTTTATAAAAATTATGACCATCGTTTTTTCGATGGTCATTTTTTTGTATTACTTTTTATTCTACGGTGACTGACTTTGCCAGATTCTTCGGCATATCGATATTGCAGTCTTTTTCTCTCGCTATGAAGTAAGAGAAAAGTTGAAGCGGGATAACTGCAAGGAGAGGGGAGAAAACATCTTCACAATCGGGAATTATGATTTTACTGAATTTATTGTCGGCAAAAAATTCGCTTGTGAGCAGAAGAATTTCTGCACCGCGTGAAAAAACTTCCTCAATGTTGCTCATAGTTTTTTTGAAAAGTTTTTTATTCATGCCAAGGGCAATAACGGGGGAATCTTTTTCGATAAGTGCAATCGTGCCGTGTTTGAGTTCACCTGCGGGTAAAGAAAGGCAGTTAATGTAACTTATTTCTTTTAATTTCAAAGCGCCCTCGCAAGCGGCGGCGTAGTCTGTGTTTCTGCCGATAAAAAAGATGTTGTTTTTATTTGCATAGTTTTTTGAAAGGCTTTCGATGGTCTGAATGTTTCTTAAAATTTCGGAAATTTTTTCAGGCATTGAAATAAGTTCATTTTTTAAAAGTTGAAGCTCGCTTTCTGTGAGTGTTTCTTTTTCTTCTGCAATATCAAGGGCAAGAGAATATAAAGAAACAAGCTGTGTTGTGTATCCTTTCGTTGTGGCAACCGCAATTTCGCGTCCTGCATTTGTGGGGATTATGAAGTCGCTTTCTTTTGAAATTGTGCTTGGCAAAACGTTTACAATTCCTATAACGAAAGCTCCTTTATTTTTTGCAAGCCGCAGTGCTGCAACTGTGTCTGCGGTTTCTCCGCTTTGTGAAATTACAATAACCACAGACTGTGAGTCGAGCGGTACTTTTCTGTACCTGAATTCAGACGCAATTTCAACCTCTGCCGTTATTCCGCACAATTCTTCGATTGCATATTTGCCGGCAAGTGCTGCGTGGTAAGCAGAGCCGCATGCTACGATAAAAACTTTTCTTGCGTTTGAAATTTTACATAACATTTCTTTTTTCTGCGGAAAAGTTTTTTTATTGTCTTCCAGAAGATTTTTAATTTTTTCGGGTTGTTCAAAAATTTCTTTGAGCATAAAATGGGGGAAATTTTCTTTTGAGTTTTTATTTTCTTCCGGATTATATTTTTCAAAATTTTTATTTACAATATTTAATCGTGAGTCATAAATCTCTACTGAATCTTTTTTTATTTCTGCAAATTCTCCGTCTTCAAGAAATGCGAAAGTTTCTGTGGTTTCACCTAAAGCCAGCACGTCTGAAGCAAGCATATTTTCATCTTTGCCTTTGCCTACAATCAGGGGACTTTGTTTTCTTGCGGCATATATTGTGCGGGGCTTATCCTTGCAGATGATTGCGGCGGCAAAAGAGCCGTCGAAACTTGAAAATGTTTTACGCATTGCAGACAATATATTGCCGTCATAATGGTAGGATAAAAGCTGGGGAATTACCTCTGTGTCTGTTTCAGAAGAAAATTCAAATCCTTTTTTTGTAAGTTCATTTTTTATGACAGAAGCATTTTCGATGATTCCGTTGTGTACCACTGCAAACTTTCCGTCCTGTGAAAGATGCGGGTGAGCATTTGTTTCGTTTGGCCTGCCATGAGTTGCCCATCGTGTGTGACCTATCCCTACGGTTGACTGGTTGTTTGATTTTTCTAATTTTTCAATAAGCTTTTCAAGCTTTCCTTCGCTTTTGATGGTGGAAATTCTGTCTTCTTCACCCAGTGCAATTCCTGCCGAATCGTAGCCTCTGTATTCAAGCGTTTTAAGTCCGTTTATAAGTATGGGAGTTGCCTCTTTGTTTCCTGTATATCCGATTATTCCGCACATAATTTTATCATTCCTTTCTTACAATAATTATAGGTTCTGTTTCTTGTAAATATGCAAAAATTTCTTGTCAAAAAATATTGAAAATTAATTTGTGATGTGGTAATATCGTCTTAGAAAGTAAAAAAGGAGGTGCCTGAAATGGTTTGGATTTGGGCGGCTTTGACAGTTGTTTTTATTGTCGTGGAAGCAGTTACTGTTCAGTTGCTTACAATTTGGTTTGCTGTTGGTTCTGTTGCGGCTCTGGTGGCTTCTCTTTTGGGCGCAACAACGGTATGGCAATGCATAATTTTTGTCATCGTTTCTCTGGTAATACTTGTGCTTACAAGACCTTATGTAAAAAAGATGATAGAAAGCCGTACTGAACCTACAAATGCAGACAGATGTATCGGCAAAGAAGCAGTAGTGTGCGAAACAATTGATAATCGTGCCGGTAAAGGGCAGGTTAAAATTGCGGGCATTGTATGGACTGCACGAAGCGAAGACGACAGTATAATCGAAACTGACGAAATCGTGAAAGTTGAAAAAATTGATGGTGTAAAAGTTATAGTATCAAAAATAAAAACAAAAACTAATGTTTAAGAAAGGGTGTTTTTTATGATTTGGTTTATACTCGGACTGGTAGTGCTTATTCTTGTAGTTGTTATTCTGAACATCAAAATTGTTCCTCAGTCAAAAGCTTATGTGCTGGAAAGACTCGGCTCTTACCGTGAAACGTGGCAGACAGGTCTTCATGTTAAAATTCCTTTCATTGAAAGAGTTGCAAAAATTGTTTCTCTTAAGGAGCAGGTTGTTGACTTCCCGCCTCAGCCTGTTATTACAAAAGATAATGTAACAATGCAGATTGACACAGTTGTTTTCTATCAGATTACAGACCCGAAACTTTACACATACGGTGTTGAAAGACCTATTTCTGCTATAGAAAACCTTACGGCAACCACACTCAGAAACATTATCGGTGAGCTTGAACTTGACCATACTCTTACTTCACGTGACACAATTAACACAAAAATCAGGGGAATTCTCGACGAAGCAACAGACCCCTGGGGTATCAAAATCAACAGAGTTGAGCTTAAAAATATTCTTCCGCCAAGAGAAATTCAGGAAGCAATGGAAAAACAGATGAAGGCTGAGCGTGAACGCCGTGAATCAATTCTTCGTGCGGAAGGCGAAAAGGCAAGCCGTGTTCTTGTTGCAGAAGGTCTTAAAGAATCACAAATTCTTGAAGCGGAAGCTAAAAAAGAAGCTGCAATCCTTAACGCGGAAGCTATCAAAGAATCAAAAATCCGCGAATCTGAAGGTGAAGCAGAGGCTATTCTCAGGGTTCAGCAGGCTTATGCACAGGCAATTGACCTTATCAACAAATCCAATCCGGGAGAAGGATATCTTACAATCAAGAGCCTTGAAGCACTTGAAAAAGTGGCAGACGGCAAAGCAACAAAGATTATCATTCCTTCACAGATTCAGTCGCTTGCAGGCCTTGCAACAAGCCTTAAAGAACTTGTTGTTGACGATAAAAACGCTGAATAAAACTAAAAACAAAAACTCATATCCGGGATGTCGGATATGAGTTTTTTTATTGAAATGATTGAAAAATTTTTTTATTGGTGTTATACTGAATATAAATTATTAACTTGGGAGGCGGAAGTATGTTTATTGTTAAAATTTTCAAATCAATTCTTTATCCGGGTTGGGCACTTTTCAGTGCGTTTATAATTCTCATTTCAGGCTGGATTAACGGCGGTGATATTACCTGTTCACCCAATGCAGAACTCTTAAGAACAGACAAGTTCACTCTTGATGAAGCACTTCTTATGAGCCAGGGAATCACAACTGACGGTGAATATTATTACACTGCAGGTTCAATTGCTGCTGTAGACCTTGTTGGTATGGCAAAATGGACTGTTGACGAATTTGACAAAGTTATTTACACTCACTCTGCAATTCCGAAAGAGATTAAAGAAAAATATAACAGTGACCACATCGGCGGCATCAGTTACTACGACGGTAAAATTTATGCTGCAACTGAAGACGAAACAGATACATATAATCTCATTTTAATCTACGATGCGGAAACTCTTGAATACACAGGTGAATATTACGATTTAGGCACAGAATATCTTGATGACGGTATTCCTTACTGTGCAGTCGACGGAGAGAGAGGTTATCTCTATACTTCACCTTTCCATCAGACAGATTACATTCTTGCATACAACCTTGATGATATGACTTTCTCGCATAAAATAATGCTTTCAGAGCCTGTTGACAGAATTCAGGGCGCAGAAGTTTATAACGGCAAGATATATTTATCTTACGATGTGAGCGATTCTGCTACAGAAAAAGTGCAGACTGTTGATATCGAAACAGGTAAAGTTGAAACACTTTTTGAAAGAACAGTAAGCGGACGTGACCACGAAGCAGAAGGTATTACAGTTTATCCCATGGCTGACGGCTCACTTATCCACGTCGCTGACTACGACAAGCTTATTTCAGTCAATATAAGACACTATTCAGTTGAACAGTAAATTTTTTCAGGGTGGCAGACGTCACCCTGTTTTATTTTTAATAAATATTCATAATTATGTAATATTTTTCCTATTTCTATTGACAAGAAAGCAATATAAGTATAAAATAACATAGATGGTGTATAACTCAAAATGGGTCTACATCATATAGTGTTTTTATTCTGAGTTCTTTTGATGATATGATTTAAAAGAGTTTACGTAAAGGAGGTGCTAATCTATTTTGGTAAGTACAGGTATTGCAATTATCATCGCCGTTGCTGCTGCAGTGGTATTTGGTGCGGCAGGCTACATCATCGGCGGTTTACATAGAAAAAAGGTTGCAGAAGCTACTATAGGCTCTGCAAACAAAGAAGCTGCAAGAATTGTCAACGAAGCTTTGACAGAGGCTGAAACTAAAAAGAAAGAAGCCATTCTCGAAGCTAAAGATGAAATTCACAAGCAGAGAACAGAAACGGAGAAAGAACTCCGTGAAAGACGTTCAGAGGTACAGAGACAGGAACGTCGCTTGATTCAGAAAGAGGAATCACTCGATAAAAAGACTGAATCCCTTGAGAAGAAAGATGAAATCCTCAGCCAGAAATTAAAAGATGCCGAAGACAGATTAATCGAAATAGATAGCATCAAGAGAAGTCAGTTTGAAATGCTCGAGAAAGTTTCCGGTTATACTAAGGAGCAGGCAAAAGATTATTTGCTTAAATCTCTTGACGAAGAATTAACGAGAGAAAAATCTCTTAAGATAATGGAATATGAGCAGAAACTTAAGGATGAGCAGGATACTATGGCAAGAGAGGTTGTTGCAACTGCTATTCAGCGTTGTGCAGCAGACCATGCCGCAGAAGCAACAGTAAGCGTTGTGGCTCTTCCCAGTGATGAAATGAAAGGCCGTATTATCGGCCGTGAAGGCAGAAATATCAGAACACTCGAAACAATCACAGGTGTTGACCTTATCATTGACGATACACCTGAAGCAATTACAGTTTCAAGCTTTGACCCTGTAAGACGTGAAGTTGCAAGACTCACACTTGAAAAACTCATTACTGACGGACGTATTCACCCCGCACGTATTGAGGAAATGTTTGAAAAATCACGCAGAGAAGTTGAAACAACAATCAAGCAGACAGGTGAAAGAGCACTTATTGACGCAGGCGTTAATAATGTTCATCCCGAAATTGTCAAGCTTCTCGGTAAATTAAGATACCGCACAAGTTACGGACAGAATGTTCTCAACCACGCTCTTGAAGTTTCTTATATTGCAGGTCTTATGGCTGCTGAAATCGGCGCAGATGTAAAGCAGGCTAAACGTGCAGGTCTTCTTCATGATATCGGTAAAGCACTTGACCATGAAATGGAAGGCTCACACATTCAGCTCGGCGTTGAATATGCTAAGAAGTATAAAGAAAACGAAGCAATCGTTCACGCTATTGCTGCTCACCACGGTGAGATTGAAGCAAAAACAATCGTTGCATCTCTTGTTCAGGCGGCTGACGCAATTTCTGCGGCAAGACCCGGTGCAAGAAGAGAAAACGTTCAGAACTACATCAAGCGTCTTGAAAAGCTTGAAGAAATTTCTAATTCATTTGAAGGTGTTGAACGTTCATTCGCTATTCAGGCAGGTCGTGAAGTTCGTATCATGGTTAAACCTGAAGTTATTTCCGATGACGGCATGACTCTTATTGCAAGAGAAATTGTTAAGAAAATCGAAAGCGAACTTGAATATCCGGGACAGATTAAGGTTAATATTATCAGAGAAAACCGTGCTGTCGATTATGCAAAATAATTAACTGATGAGCGACGTAAAGCTTTCGGCGGTCATTTTTAGAACGGAGTATTTATGAAAATTCTTATTCTCGGTGATATTGTAAGCAGTGTTGGCTGTGAGCATATAAGAAATAAACTGCCTCAGCTCAAAAGAAACGAAAATATTGATTTCTGCATTGCAAACGGCGAAAATTCTGCTCAGGGAAACGGCATAACTCCTTTTTCTGCGCAATATCTTTTTGATAGCGGAGTAGATGTTCTGACTACCGGCAATCACGTTTACAGAAGAAAGGAAATTTACGATTTCCTTGACGAAAGGTCTGACATTATAAGACCGGCAAATTACTACGAAAACAATCCCGGCCGCGGTTACATGGAAGCAGACCTGGGCAGGGTTAAAATAGGCGTTATAAATCTTGCAGGAACATACGCGATGGATTCAGTTGACAATCCTTTCAGAATATGCGAAGATGTTCTTGAAAAAATTAAAAGCTGTAAAATTAAAATTGTGGATTTTCACGCAGAAGCAACGAGCGAAAAAAGAGCCATGGGATTTTTCCTTGACGGCAAAGTTACCTGCGTTTTTGGCACACATACCCACGTGCAGACGGCAGATGAGCAGATTTTGCCCCACGGCACAGCGTATATTACAGATGTGGGCATGTGCGGAGTCAGGGATTCTGTGCTTGGCGTGGAAAAAGATATAATAGTGAAAAAATATTACGATTCAATGCCTGCTTTCTTTAATGCGGCAAGCGGTGAATGCATGATAAACGGAATTGTGGTTGATGTTGATATTTCATCAGGTAAAGCAACTGCAATCAAACGAATCAATTTTTAAAAAATCAGTTTAAAAGGAGGGGAGAAAATGAAAAAAGCAGCAAGACTTATTTCTTTGATAATGGTGATTGTGGTTATTATTGCAACGTTCACTTCGTGTGCAACTTCATTGGGCCAGGTCAGGTCTGCTACAGTAGCAATTGACGATAAAAACATGCTCAAACTCCCCGTATGTAACACTGACTCCCTTAATCCTTACGAAGCAACGACTGAATACAACCTTGCGCTCTCCACTCTTTTGTTTGAAGGTCTTGTTAAAATAAGCGGAGATTTCAAGCCCGTAAATGTTCTTGCAAAAAGCGTTACCGTAAAAGACAAAACGGTAACCGTTGAAGTGAATACTGCATGTTGCTTCAGCGATGCAAGCTATGTGACAGCAGGGGACGTTGAATATTCATATAACCTTGCAAAAAACAGTGATAACTTCAAAAAGCAGCTTGAAAACTTCAGCGGAATTTCAGTTGCAGGAAACAGTATAACTTTTACTCTGAAAAGTAACGACAGATTTGCCGCTCTCTGCCTTGATTTCCCCATTATAAAAAAACAGGCAGACGATTATAAAGGCTTTTTAATCGGAAGCGGTAAATATAAAATGGAAAATAATGAAACCCTTATTATGAACGAAAGATGGAATAATTACTCCATGCCTTGTGTGAGAAGAATCCGTCTTGTTAACATGCTCGATACAGTAAGCGGTCCTGAAAGCGTTGAAACGGGAAATATTTCGTTTTATTTTCAGGATATGGCAAACGGAAGTTATATCAGAAAAAATGTAAAAATGCATGAAACTCTCATGACGAATATTGTCTTCCTGGGAATGAATTCCCAGAATGAACATCTCTCAAAAAACGAAGTAAGACAGGCGATTTCTTTGCTTGTGCCGAGAGAAACGATTGTGGAAAAATCATATCTGGGATATGCTGAAGTTACCACTTCTCCCTTTATCCCCACATGGCATGAAATTGCAAAAATCAGAACTGATAATTCAAACGAATCATTCAATGAAGCAAAAGAATTATTGGAAAGCGCGGGCTATTCAAAGGGTGATGACCCCATGGCAAGCGTTATGAGATTAAGGCTTCTTGTGAATGGTGATAATCCGTTCAAGGTTTCTGCGGCTGAAAATATTGCAAATGCTCTCGGCAGCCTTGGTATTACGGTTGTTATTGAAAAGGTTACTTTTGAATACCTTATGCAGAGACTCCAGAGGGGAGAATATGAGCTTTATATCGGCGAAACCAAACTTTCAAAAAATATGAATCTTTCTCCGTTCTTCTCTTCACAGGGTGGTGTATCCTACGGTATTGACAGCAATTCAAAAATTGTATCCACTTACGAGGATTTCCTCAGCGGAAAAGTTTCAACACAAAGGTTTGTTGACTATTTCAACGTAGCAGTGCCTTTTGCACCCATCTGTTTCAGAAGCGGAATTGAAATGTACACAAACGAACTTTTTGTTACAGAATACGGTACACCCACAGACCACTTTGAAAATATTTATTCTTGGTATTATTAAGAAGGAAAAATTATGCTTAATATAGTTTACGGCAAAGCCGGTAGCGGAAAAACCAGATATGTAAATGAAGTCCTTGCATCTCTCGCACGAGAGGGATGTGAGGATTTATTGCTTGTAGTGCCTGAACAGTTTTCATTTTCGGCAGAAAGAGCAATGCTTAATCTTTTAGGACCTGTAGATTGCAACAAGGTTGAAGTTGTTATGAGTTTCAGCCATATTGCTGACACGGTAAGAAAAGAATACGGAAGCGAAAAGCTTCATGAAATCGGAAATGCGCAGAAAATTCTTCTCATGAGCACTGCCATAAAGCAGGTAAGTGATAAACTGGAATTTTTCGCGCGCAGAGTAAACTCAAAAGGCTTTATTCACGAGATGCTCTCTTTGTGTGACGAGTTCAAGCAGAATGCACTTCTGCCACAGACTGCATTGTCTTTCTGCGACGGAATTGAAAGCCCTACACTTAAGAAAAAGCTTACGGAAGTTTCGATAATTCTTGAAGCCTATAACGCGCTGCTTGAAAACAGATTTTCTGACCCCTTTGATGTATTGACAAAACTTTACAATGTTTTGGGTGAATATGATTTCTTCAGTAACAAGACGATTGTAATTGACGGCTTCTACAGCTTCTCAAGGCAGGAGCTTAAGATAATTGAAAGAATGATGTCACAGGCAAAAGATATTTATATAACTGTTTGTACGGACAAGCTTTTTTCAGTTGCCGAAGAAGATTACGATGTGTTTTCTTATCCCAGAAAAACTGCACGTGCAGTGATGGATATTGCAAAAAAATATAACAAAGAAATAAAAGCAATTGAAGCAAAAGATGATGATAAAAATATTTCGGAAGAAATAGAATTTCTTGAAAAAAATATTTTCAGGACAGAGAAAGAATCCTGTGAAAAAATTCCTGAAAACATAAAAATTATAACTGCCAGAAATATTGAAAGTGAATGCAGATTTGTAGCCCTTACAGTCAAAAAACTTCTTTACGAAAAGGGTGTACGCTGCAGAGATATTGCAATTGTTTCCCGCGACGGCGGAGAGTACGATATTGAAATTAAAGAAGCACTTAAGAAATACGGCATTGAAGTTTTTTCTGACAAACTTCAGCCTGTAAAAATTCAGCCTTTGTGCACATTTATTTCAGGTGCGCTTGAAATTGCGGCTTTCGGTTTCAGCGAAGAACGTGTGATGAAATGCCTTAAAACAGGCATGACAAACCTTGACATAAATCAGGTTTCAGAGCTTGAAAATTACGCTCTCATGTGGGGCAACAGTGCCCGCTTTACTGACGAATGGACAGAAAACCCCAGAGGCTTCGGCGAAGAATTTTTAGATAAAGATAAAGAAGAACTTTTAAAATTGAATGAGTTGAGAAAAGTTGCAGTTACTCATCTTATAAGTTTCAGAAAATCTCTTTCAGGCGGTGTTACGGGCAGAAAAGCAGCAGAGGAAATTTACAGACTTCTTATAAACGTAAACGCAGACGAAAACCTTAAAAAGATTGCAATAAATCTTGAAGACGTGAGCGAGCAGGAATTGGCACTTGAGCAGGAGAGAATATGGTCTCTTGTTATCGATGTGCTTGATGCTTTCAACGAGTGTTTCTCTGAAGATGTGAAATCTGCAAAAGAAATCTGTGAACTTTTCACTACGATTATTTCAAACGAAGAGCTTGGTGTTTTACCGCAAGGTCTTGATGAAGTGCTTGTAGGTAACGCGGAAAGAACAAGGGTTGCACAACCGCAGATTGTTTTTGTTGTCGGTGCAAATGAAGGAGTGTTTCCCAAGATTCCTAATACGGGAAATGTGTTTAACGACAGAGAAAGAAACATTCTTTTAAATTCAGGTTTACCCCTCAATGTTTCTTTGCTTGACAGAATACTTGAAGAAAGATTTATCGCTTATCATACTCTTTGCAGTGCAGAAAAGAGTGTGTATGTTTCCTACGCTTCAAAATCAGTTTCTGAAGAATTATACCCCTCTGAAATAGTGAGCGAAATCAAATCAGTTTATCCCGGCTGTGAGATAATTGATGCAGAAAAAACTGATGAATATGATTTTGCTTTTGGCGACAACAGTGCCTTTGAAGTTATGGCAGAAACATGGACAAGCAATAATGAAAAAACAAATGCACTTAAAAAGTTTTTTGCAGAAAAAGATGAATATAAAGAAAGAACTCAGGCAATCGAAGATTTCCTTTCCGACGAAAAGATGCAGATAAAGGACAAAGAAAAATCAAAGCAGTTGTTCGGAAAATTCATGAACCTTTCCGCATCAAGAATCGAAACCTATTACAGATGTCCTTTCCAGTATTTCTGCAGATTCGGACTTAAAGCAAAGCCTGAAGAAAAAGCAGAAATAAGCCCACGACAGAGAGGTACGGTTGTGCACTTCTGCCTTGAAAAATTAATAGGCAACTATGGCATTGATGAACTGAAAGAAATGTCAAAACAGGAACTCCTGAAGATAATCAAAGAAATTCTTGATGAATATGCTGAGGTTTCAATGGGCGGAAAGGATAATAAATCAAGCAGATTTACTTTCCTTTACGCAAGGTTTGAAAAAACAGTTTATGCTCTCATCACTCAGATTATAGACGAGTTTTCTGAAAGTGATTTTTCACCTTACGGCTACGAAGTCAGAATTGACCGCGACGGTGAGGTTGAGCCCTACGAGGTTTTACTCAACGATGGTAAAATTTCAGTAAGGGGACTTGTGGACCGTGTTGATATTATGGTGTCAGGTGACAATAAATATCTGCGTGTTGTTGTCTATAAAACAGGAAGCAAAGTATTTAAACTGCAGGAAATTTTTGACGGAATAAATATGCAGATGCTTATTTATCTTTTTGCCCTTACGGGAAGTGAAAAAGAAAAATATTCAGGCTTTAAACCTGCAGGCATTCTGTACAAGCCTGCAAACTTCAACCAGATTAAAGCAAACAGATATGATTCTGACGAAGAACTTGATGAGAAGAGAAAACTCAAAGGCAGATATTCGGGACTTGTTCTTGCAGACGCAGAAGTTATTTATGCTATGGACAAAACTGAAAGCGGAAATGTTATAAACGCAAAAGTGAAAGAGAATAAAGATAAATCGATTTCTTTCACAGGCAGTGTTGCAACTGCAGTACAGTTAGGTAAAATCAAAAATAAAGTTGACGAAATAATAGCACGTATGGGTAACGAACTTCACGACGGAAACATTGAAGTTTTGCCTTACGAAAAAGCCTGTGATTATTGCGATTATAAAGACGTGTGCCTGAAAAACAACTCTAAAGAAACACGCATGAAAGCAATAGGAAAAAAAGAAAATGTTTTTGAAGCACTTGAAAAGGTTGGTGAAGACGATGGCAGAGATAAAATGGACTGACGAACAATCTGATGCTATAAAAGCATCGGGCGGAACAGTTCTTGTTTCTGCTGCGGCAGGTTCAGGCAAAACTGCAGTTCTTGTAAGGCGTGTTATAGAAAAAATCATTGATGAAGAAAACCCCTGTTCAATTGACGAGCTTCTTATTGTGACATACACTAAAGCTGCAGCTTCGCAGATGAAAGATAAAATCAGCAATGCTATTTACGAAATGATTTTAAATGAGCAGGATATCAGAAAAAGAAGTTATCTTTTAAAGCAGCAGATGCTTCTTAAATGTGCAAAAATCTGTACAATCGACAGTTTCTGCAGTGATGTTGTGAGAAGTAATATTCAATTTCTTCCTCTTGACAGTGACTATAAACTTATAGACGAATCTTCCATGAACGCAATTATGGATGTGTCTTACGAAGAAACTGCAGAAGAATTTTATGACGAGGGCGATGCAAACTTTATCGTCCTTGCAGATATGTTTACAAAGTCAAATGACGATAAAGCACTTAAAGAACTTGTTTTCAGCCTTTATGAATTTGCACGTTCTTATAAAAATCCTAAAAAATGGTTAGAAGAAATAGACGCAAAACTCCATTGTGAAAAAACTGATTTCACAAACCCCTATGCCGTAAGCATAAAAAAATGTTTCAAAGACGATATACTTTATTGTAAGACTCTGGCAGAAAGAGCATTTTCTTATGCTTGTGAAGACGACAATGTAAAAAATTTTTACGGAGAAGCCGTGGCTTCTGACATGGGATTTTTTGATGAAATTCTCGAATGTCTCGTTGATGAATTTACGGAAGAAGACTGGGATAAGGTAATAACTCTTACCAACACAAAACCTTTTGCGAGCTTAAAAAAATTAAAGGCTGAATTTCAGTGCCAGCAGTCAGAAGCAGTTAAAACCATAAGAGGCCAGTATAAAGGTGTTTACGAAAAGGCAAGAAAAATAATTGGCGTTTCATCAGATGATAATAAATATGATGTTAAAGTTTTATCTCCTGTAATGAAAATGCTTTCACGTTTTACCCTTGCATTTTACGATAAATTCCATAACGAGAAAATACAGCGAAACTGTGCCGATTTTGGTGACGTGCTTCACATGGCTTTGTCGCTTCTCGTTGATGAAAAAAATGAAAAAACA
>JAZSFV010000266.1:0-2789 GCA_045532395.1 Acutalibacteraceae bacterium | reverse complement strand
GATAATGATGGCAGGCTATACCACAGAAGTAATTCAGCATCAAGTGTTTTGGATGCACTTCGTTTTGAAACTGAAAAACTGGGCGTTAAAATTATTTTTGAAAAGGTAGAAAAATTTGAGAAAAAAGAAGTTTTTCTTATCAACAATATAAAAGCAAAAAACGTAATCATGTGTGCAGGCGGATGTTCTTCTCCAAGTCAGGGCAGTGACGGCTCAGGCTTACAGATTATGAAAAAACTTGGTCATAGCGTTACAAAACTTCACCCGTCACTTGTGCAGATTACAACTGACACACGTTTTACAAAAGTTTTAAAAGGTGTCCGTGTAAAAGGAAAACTTACTCTTAAAGAGAACGAAAAAGTTATAGGTCTTTCAGAGGGTGAAATCCTTTTTGCAGACTATGGTCTTTCAGGAATTGCGACTATGGATTTGTCGAGATTTTTAAGAAAAATTTCAAACATGGATAACGCAAAAATTTATCTCGACATGGATTGTGATATGGAAGAAAAAGAAATTTTCTCTTTCCTTATGTCTTACAAAGAAAGTAATCCCGCCCTGGAATGTGAAAACTTTTTAAGCGGAATTATCCCAAAAGCTGCAGGCAAAATTGTTATGAAAAAATGCGGCATTTTCCTTGGCGAAAAAGTGGAGAATTTAACTGAAAAAGATATAAAAAATATTATAAAAACCCTTAAAAACTTTGAGTTCAAAGTAACGGGTACAAAAGGCTATGAATTTTCTCAGGTAACTGCAGGTGGGCTTGCCCTGAAAGAAGTTGATAAAATTACTCTAATGTCAGAAAGATTAGACGGACTCTATTTCTGTGGTGAAATTTTAGATGTTGATTCGCGTTGCGGCGGATTTAATCTCCATTGGGCAGTAAGTTCTGCACGTCTTGCAGCGGAGTTGAAAGGATAAAAAATGATTAGAATTAATTCAGTTAAAATGCCGCTTGAAGCGGAAGAAAACGATTTAAGAAATGCCGTTTCAAAAGCATTACGTATAAAAAATGAAGATATAGAAATGATACGCGTTTTCAAAAGAAGCGTTGACAGCCGTGATAAAGAAAATGTTTTCTTTGTTTTTTCTCTTGATGTTACTGTGCGTGATGAGAAGAAAGTTCTCAAAAAATGTTCATCAAACAAAAACGTGATTGAAATTCAGGAATATGAATACACTCTTCCTGAAAACAAGAGAAAGAGCAGTCTCCGTCCCGTTATTGCAGGTTTTGGCCCTGCAGGAATGTTTGCGGCGCTTACTTTAGCTCGTTCAGGGCTTAAACCGCTTGTTCTTGAAAGAGGTAACGATGTTGATACAAGAACAAAAGATGTGAGTATTTTCTGGACGGAAAGAAAACTTAATACAGAGTCAAATGTCCAGTTCGGCGAGGGCGGTGCAGGCACATTTTCTGACGGCAAGCTCACAACGGGAATCAAAGACCCGCTTTGCAGGCATTGTCTTAATGAGCTTGTAAAACATGGTGCACCTGAAGATATTTTATATAACGCAAAGCCCCATATCGGCACAGATAAATTAAAAGACGTTGTAAAAAATATCCGTAAAGAAGTAGTTTCTCTTGGTGGTGAAGTTCTTTTCGGTGCAAAACTTACTGATATAATTGTTTTCAATGGCGTAATTCAGGGCGTGACTTACGAGCAGAACTCAAGAAGTTTTGATTTTGAAACT
Organism: Acutalibacteraceae bacterium; assembly: GCA_045532395.1. Classification (GTDB taxonomy): domain Bacteria; phylum Bacillota; class Clostridia; order Oscillospirales; family Acutalibacteraceae; genus SIG575. The sequence continues at coordinate 1,103 of JAZSFV010000266.1, read as the reverse complement.
GATACACTTCTGTTGGCTGTCGGCCATTCTGCAAGAGATACAATAACAATGCTTTATAACAGAGGCATCAAGATGATGCAGAAAGCATTTTCTGTAGGTGCTCGAATCGAACACCCAAGAGAATTTATTGATAAAGCACAGTATGGCTCTTTTGCAGGACATCCCAAACTCGGGGCGGCTGACTATAAAATGGCTTGCCATCCGCCACACGGCAGAGGTGCATATACTTTCTGTATGTGTCCGGGTGGTACTGTTGTTGCTTCTTCTTCAGATGAGGGAAGTGTGGTAGTAAACGGTATGAGTGAATTCAGCCGAGATGGTGAAAACTCAAACTCTGCTTTGCTTGTGGGCATTGAGCCTGAAGATTTCCCTGACGATAACCCTCTTTCAGGCTTTAAATTGCAGAGAGATATTGAAGAAAAAGCTTTCTTCCATGGCGGAAGTAATTACGCTTCTCCTGCACAGTTGGTAGGCGATTTCTTAAACGATAAAAAGAGTACAAAATTAGGTTTTGTAAAACCCACTTGTCCCACAGGTGTCCAATGTGCAGATTTAAGGCAGGTTTTACCCAAACGTGTTACAGATACTTTGTCAGATGCACTTCTTAAAATGAACAATATGCTCAAAGGCTTTGCGATGCCTGAGGCAGTTCTGATAGGTGCAGAAACGAGAAGTTCATCTCCAGTAAGAATTTTAAGAGACGAATTTTTCCAGACAAATGTGAGCGGTCTTTTCCCATCAGGTGAGGGAGCCGGCTATGCAGGGGGAATTGTTTCTGCTGCAGTTGACGGAATCAAATGTGCTCACGCAGTATTAAATGATGAATCGTAAGGTGATTTTAAATGGAAACTAAAAGAATTGTTGTTAAAGTAGGAACATCAACTCTTACTCATAAAACAGGCAGGCTTAACATAAGACGCGTTGAACAGCTTGTTAAAACTCTGGCTGATTTGCAGAATGCAGGTAATCAGATTATGCTTGTTTCAAGCGGTGCTATAGGTCTCGGCATGAGTAAGCTCGGCATGAGTAAAAAGCCGACAGATACTCCTACAAAGCAGGCTTGCGCGGCTGTAGGTCAGTGTGAACTGATGTATATGTATGAT
>JAZSFV010000239.1:0-8086 GCA_045532395.1 Acutalibacteraceae bacterium | reverse complement strand
TACAGAAACAATCCGTGACGTTATCGCATTCCCCCTTGACGGTACTGCTCAGGACCAGATGCTTGGTGCTCCCGGCGTTGTTACTGAACTTCAGCTCTTCGAAGCAAACGTAAGCATCCGCGGTAAAGGCGGAGTTGAAGTAATGTCTTCAGAGTCATCGGAAGACAACTTCTCTTCAACAGTTAAAACTGCAAACGCAGAAGTTTCAAAAGCAAATAAACTTGACAGTCTTCAGCAGGTAAACGAACTTAAGTTTACAGATGACGAAAAGAAGAAGATGGAAAAAATCTTCAAGTCAATGGAGAAAAACGAAGAAGCATTGTCAAAAATAGATACAGAAAACACAGAGCCTATGGTATATGTAATGCCTATGACAAATGTGTTACGTGCAGATAAACGCGTTCAGCCCTTCAGCCGTGAAGACTTGCTCAGCGGTGCTCCCCAGAGCACTGAAGACAGCTGGCAGGTACCGAGACTTGTAAAGTGAGGTGAGAAAAGTGAAATTATATATAAACGAAATCAATAAAGCGGGCAACATCGCAGTTGATGATACAATCCTTGTAAAAGGCACTCCTGCAACTGCAGGCTCAAAAATGCTTGAAAACTTCACACCACTTTTCTCTGCAGAAGCAGTTGAAAGACTGGAAAAATCAGGCTATCAGGTAAGCGGTAAAACAAATGTTGGTGAATTCGGTCTTGACCTTTTAGGTGAAACTTCATTTTTCGGTGAAGTAAAAGACGCAGATGCTATTGTAAGTGCCGCAGCAAAACTTGTAAAAGACGGTGAAGTGAAAGCTTCTCTTAACGTTGATCTGAACGGCTCACCCCGTCGTGCTGCTGCAGTAGCAGGTGTTGACTTTATAAAACCCACTTACGGCACAGTTTCACGTTACGGCATTATCGCTTGTGCATGTTCAGGCGAACAGATTGGTGTTACTGCAAAAACTGCAGAAGATGCAAAAGAAATTCTTTCAGTTATCGCAGGTCACGATTCAAAAGACGGCACAAGCCTTCCTCAGGAAAAATATGAATATTCACTTTGTGAAGACGTAAAAGGCAAAAAAGTTGCTCTCGTAAAAGAACTTTACGACATGGCTTCAGCAGACGTTAAAAAGAACATTGATTCTTTCGCAGAAACTCTTAAAAAACTTGGGTTGGAAGTTGAAGAAATTTCACTTGACTGCGTAAGTGCTGCACAGACTGCATGGCAGATTCTTATGGCTGCAGAAACTACAAACAACCTTTCACGTTTTGACGGTGTAAAATACGGTTACCGTACACCCGAATACAAAAACATCGATGAGCTTTACGTTAAAAGCCGTACAGAAGCTTTTTCGTTCCTTACTAAAGCAACTATCATTTACGGCTCAGATGTGCTTGCAAAAGGCAAATATCAGGCTTGTTACGATAAATCACTCCGTCTTCGTCGTGTAGTTACAGACAAAGTAAAAGAAGTTCTTTCTTCTTACGATGCTATCCTGACTCCCGCTTGCAAAGAAGTAAGTTACAAGTCTTACGATATTCTCGAATCATTCGATAAAGTTTTTGAAGAAAGCGTATTCACAGCGATTTCTTCAATCACAGGCTTGCCTTCAATGGTTACAAAAGGCGTTCAGCTTATTTCCGATTCATTTAAAGAAAGCGTACTTTTAAGTATTGCAAACAGCGTTGAAAAGGAGGAAGCATAAGATGAAATACGAACTTGTTATCGGTCTTGAAACACACGTTGAACTTTCAACAGATTCAAAACTTTTCTGCTCATGCGGCGGTCACTCAAGCCCCAAAGAGCCTAACGATTGCGTATGCCCTGCTTGCAGCGGTATGCCCGGTATGCTTCCCGTTACAAACAAACACGCAATTGAACTCGCAGTAAAAGCAGGCTTCATGCTCAACTGCAAAATCAACCAGTATACAACTTTCGATAAAAAGAGTTACTATTATCCTGACCTTCCCTGCGCTTATCAGATTACACAGTGGTTCAACCCTGTTTGTGTTGATGGTTCAGTTGAAATCGGCGACAGAAAAATCGGCATCAAGCAGATTCACGTTGAAGAAGACGCAGGTAAGCTTGTTCATGACGATGCAACAAATACTTCATTTGTTGACTACAACCGTACAAGTGTGCCCCTTATCGAAATCGTAAGCAGACCTGACTTCAGAAGTTCAGACGAAGTTATTGCTTATCTTAAGAAACTCAAATCAAGCTTACAGTTTGCAGGAATTTCTGAATGTGAAGAAGGCGCTATGAGATGCGACGTTAACATTTCAGTACGTCCTGAAGGTTCAAATGAACTCGGTGTACGTTCAGAAATCAAAAACATGAGTTCACTTACAGAAATCAAAGATGCAATCGAATTTGAAAAAGTTCGTCACGTTGATGCTATTGAACGTCACACAGAAATGCTCGTTCAGGAAACACGCCGTTGGGACGATGTAAAGAGAAGAACATTCCCCATGCGTAATAAAGAAACTGCAGCAGACTACCGTTATTTCCCTGACCCCAACCTTATGCCCATTATCATTGACGATGAATGGCTTCAGGAAATTAAGGCAAGCATGCCCGCAACAGCAGAAGAAAAAGGTAAAGTTTACGAAGAAATGGGTATCGCTGCAAAAGAAGCAGCAGTACTCGCTTCTGACAGAAAACTCTGCGATGTTTTCGATGCAGTTGTAGCTGACGGACGTAATCCCAAAACAGTTGCAAGCTGGATTCTTACAGAATGTATGGGTATTATGAAACGTCTCGAAATTGAAGACCTTTCAATCAGCCCCAAAAAGCTTTCAAGAATTATCGAACTTGTTGAGTCAAACGAAATCACTCGTGCAGCAGGTAAGAAGATTCTTTCTGCAGTATTTGAAAACGATGTTGACGTTGACGCTTTCTGCGAAGAAAACGGACTTAACGCAAAGGTTGACGAAAGCGCTATCGTAAGCCTTGTTGAAAAAGTTATTGCAGAAAATGAAAAAGCAGTAGCTGACTATAAGAGTGGTAAAACAAAGGCTATGCAGTCACTCTTCGGTCTTATCATGAAAGAACTCCGCGGTACAGGCGACCCTGCAATGATAAGAAAACTTCTTGAAGAAAAACTTAATGCATAAATTTTTAAATCCCATAGTCTGACTATGGGATTTTTTTTGTGAAATTTTTCTTGAAAAATATTGAGTTTGTTTTACTCTCATGGTAAAATCGTTTTGCATCCATATTTATTTTCTACGAGGTGATTGTTTTGACAATGAAAGAAAAACTCCATTCAGGCGATTTGTATCTTCCTAATGGCGATGAAATAATGACAGAACAGCTTGCATGCCTTGATAAGCTTTATGATTTTAATATGACTCGTCCTACAGAGCTTGATAAACGCGAAAAAATGCTTAAAAATATGTTTGCTGAAATTGGCAAAAACTGTTACATCGAACCGCCGTTTCATGCAAACTGGGGCGGTAAACACTGCCATTTCGGAAATAATGTCTATGCAAACTTCAACCTTACAATCGTTGACGATACCCACGTTTATGTAGGCGATTGCACAATGCTCGGACCTAATGTTGTAATTGCAACTGCAGGACATCCGATTCTGCCTGAATTACGTGAAAAAGCATATCAATATAATTCTTCCGTCCGTATTGGCAGAAACTGCTGGCTTGGGGCAGGTGTGCTTGTTATGCCGGGTGTTACAATAGGCGATAATACCGTAATCGGTGCAGGAAGCGTTGTAACAAAAGATATTCCTGCAAATGTTGTAGCCGTAGGAAACCCTTGTAAAGTTTTAAGGGAAATTAATGAACATGATAAGGAATATTATTTTAAAGACAAGAAAATAAATTATGAAGAAATCGTCTGAAAAGAAGATTGATTCGCAGGGACACCCCATCGGGTGTTCTTTTTCGCTTTTCGTTTAAATTTTAACAATATATTATTGAACTAATAAAAATATTGTGATATAATTAATCGAATTTAAAAAGGCGGTGTTTATGTTGAAAATTACAGAAGATATTAAATATATCGGTGTTAACGACCATCAGGTAGATTTGTTTGAAGGTCAGTACGATGTGCCCAATGGTATGGCTTATAACTCATATGCAATAATTGATGAAAAGATTGCAATCATGGATAGCGTTGACGCTTCTTTCGGAGAAGAATGGTTCCAAAATATCGAAAAAGCGCTTGACGGAAGAAAGCCTGATTACCTTGTTGTTCAGCACATGGAGCCTGACCATTCTGCAAATGTTTTAAACTTTGCAAACAGATATCCTGAAGCAGTAATTGTGTCAAGCACAAGAGCATTTCCTATGATGAAAAATTTCTTCGGCACTGATTTTGCAGAAAGAAGAATCATAGTAAAAGAGGGCGATACACTTTCTCTCGGTAAACATGTGCTTAATTTTGTTGAAGCACCTATGGTTCATTGGCCTGAAGTTATCGTAACCTATGACAGCACAGATAAAGTTCTTTTCTCTGCAGATGGTTTCGGCAAATTCGGTGCTCTTGACGTGGAAGAAGACTGGGCTTGCGAAGCAAGACGTTATTATATCGGCATCGTAGGTAAATACGGCATGCAGGTGCAGAAACTTCTTGAAAAAGCATCAAAGCTTGATATTCAGATTATATGCCCCTTACATGGCCCTGTGCTTACAGAAAATCTTGGTTATTATATCAACCTTTACGATATCTGGTCATCATATGGTGTGGAAACAGAAGGTGTCGTAATTGCTTACACTTCGGTTTACGGCAACACAAAGAAAGCAGCACTTTTACTTGAAGAAAAGTTAAAAGAAAAAGGCGTAGAAAAAGTTGCAGTAAACGACCTTGCAAGATGCGACATGGCAGAAGCAGTTGAAGATGCTTTCAGATACGGCAAAATTGTTTTCGCAACAACAACTTATAACGGCGATGTGTTCCCGTTTATGAGAGAGTTTATCCATGAACTTACAGAACGTGGCTTTAAAAACAAAACTGTTGCATTCATTGAAAATGGTTCATGGGCACCCGTTGCTAAAAAGTTTATGATGAAAATGCTTGAAAACAGCAAAAACTTAAACTATCTTGAAAATTCTGTCACAATCACTTCTGCGGTAAGTGAAGCAAACGAAAAACAACTTGACCTTCTTGCAGAAGAGCTTTGCAAATGAATTTAAGGTTTTTGTATAAGTATAATAAGCGGGGTGCATTATCGTGGCGAAAAATAATCATGATAAATTAATTAAAATTCTGCAGATTTCAGCAGGAATTTTCATGGCGGCGATGATTGTTGTGTGTATTGTTCTTATGAACAAATACGACATTAAAGTGACAAAAATCCCTCAGCTGGCAGAGCAGATTAAAGGCGGCACACTTGTTATTGCGGCGGGTATTATACTTTTTTCTGTGGTAAAATCTTTTGCTCTTATTTTCCCGCCGGCAGTTGTTTTTTCAATCTGCGGTTACCTTATGCCGAATTACTGGATAGGTTTGCTTATAAATATTGTTTCGATTATTTTAAGCTCTTTTGTTCCGTATTTCCTTGGCAGATTCACAGGTGCAGGAATTGTTGATTCGTTGAAAAATCGTTTCAGGGCAGTTAAAAAAATTGACGATTTCAAAGGTGCAAACGAAACGGAAATGACCTTTGCTATTAAACTTTCAGGCATTATCCCCGGCGATTTATCAAGCCTTCTTTTTGGCGCAATCAATGTATCTTTCAAAAATTATATGATTGGTGCAAACCTTGGCATGTTACCTCTGGCAGTTGTGTATACACTTTTTGGTGTGGCTCTTAAAAACGTAGGAGAAAAACCATGGGTTGTGGCAATTCCCGTTGCAGTTATTGTTGTTTTTGTTCTGCTGGCAAGCCTTATAACAAAGCGCCTTATTTCAAAAACAAAAAAAGAGCAGGAAGCAAACAAATAAGTTGATTTAAAAGAAAAATTACCACTCTGATTTTTTGTAAATCGGGGTGGTATATATTTTATCCTGATTTATATTGAAGAAAAAGGAAAAATGTTGTATAATAAAAGGGATATGTATAACATTTCGGGGAGGCTGATGTGTTGGCGGTTAAAAACCACGATAAATTAATAAAAGTATTGCAGATTCTCTCCGGTGTTGTTATGCTGGGGATGCTTGTGCTTTGCCTTTATTCTATGAAAAAGTTCAATATAAACATTTTTCATATAGAAGATGTGGCATGCCTTATAAAAGGCAACACTTTAGAAATCGCCTTATACATAATCGCTTTCTCTGTAGTGAAAACTTTTGCTCTTATCTTCCCGCCGGGAGTAGTTTTTGCAGTGTGCGGATTTTTAATGCCTGATTATTTAACGGGTGTTATCGTAAATCTTGCGGCTTTGTTGTTAAGTTTCCCGCTGGGGTATTACCTGGGCAGATTTACAGGCGTGGGAATGGTATCAGCCCTTGAAAAACGCTTTAAGGCAGTAAGAAAAATCGAGCATTTTGCCGATGCAAACGAAACGATGATGACCTTTGCAATCAAGCTTGCAGGCATTATTCCAAACGATATGTCAAGCCTGCTTTTCGGTGCGATGAGAGTTTCTTTCAAAAACTTTATGATAGGCTCAACTCTCGGCTCAATTCCTTTAATCCTTTCTTATTCTGCATTGGGTTACGTTTTAAGAACAGCTGATAATAAACTGTGGCTTGTGTTTCTTCTTACAGCTATGATTGTGGTTTATATAGTTATTGCAAGCGTTATTACAAAAGTATTTATTTCAAAAGCAAAAAAGATGAAAAATGAACCGGAAACGGAAGAATAATTTTCAGGAGGTTTTTATATGGCTAAAATTATCGGTGCTTCAATGCCCAATATCCCGTGGGAAGATAAACCTGAAGGATATAAATATCCCGTATGGCGTTACAGCGGAAACCCCGTAATTACAAGGGATAATCTTTTTGGTGCAAACAGTATTTTTAACTCTGCGGTTGTGCCTTTCGGTGACGGTTTTGCAGGTGTGTTCAGAGTGGACAATATAAGCCGCGACCATACACTTGTTGTAGGTTACAGTAAAGATGCAATTAACTGGGAGCTTGAAGAAAAAGTAATCTTCAGAGGTTACGACCCCCGCCTTTGCGAAATTGAAGGCAAATATTATCTCTCATGGGTAAACCTTACTCCTCACGGCACAACAATCGGCATTGCATACACAACTGATTTCAAAGAATGGACTCAGCTTGAAGATGCCTGCTATCCTGTAGCGAGAAACGGCGTTCTTTTCCCCAGAAAAATAAATGACGAGTTTCTCTTGTTTATCCGTCCTTGCGACAGAGGACATACACCCTATGGTGACATTTTCTTAAGCCACAGTAAAGACCTTACATATTGGGGTAAACACAGATTTGTTATGTCGCCCGTTAAAAACTGGGAAATGACAAAAGTAGGCGCAGGACCGACTCCTATCGAAACAGATGAGGGCTGGCTTATTTTCTACCACGGTGTGCTTACTTCGTGCAACGGCTTTACATATGCTATGGGTGCTGCAATTTTAGATATTGACAAACCCTGGATTGTGAAACACAGAGCCGATTGCTTCCTTTTAGCACCTCATGAAAATTATGAGCTTGTAGGTGATGTGCCCAATGTTGTTTTCCCCTGTGCAGCACTTGCAGATGCAGACAGCGGTAAAATTGCAATTTACTATGGTGGTGCAGATACTGTTGTTGCCCTTGCATTTACAACAGTTGATGAAACAATCAAATTCATAAAAGAACACGATCTGAATAAATAAAATTAAAGGCTGATACAAAAAAGTATCAGCCTTTTTCTTATATAGCGTTGTTTATAATTTTTGCTATGTTGTCGTTTTCTTCTTCCGTCCAGTCAGGGTTAATAATGATATATGCAGTCCTTGCAAGTAAGTCAAGAGTGTTGGGGCACATATCCATTGTATAATCCATCTGCAAGCCTTCGTTTTCTTTCATTTTGAACGGGTCCATAGCAGGGTGGAGTGCACCGCGTTTTTCCATAATCTGTGTCCAGTTGGTGTAAATATGCTTACCTGTATTAATCGGAATTGTGACATTAAGACCGTTTGCAATACACTTTTCGGCAAAGGCATTACACTCGTCGGCACTTGTAAAACGGAGTGAAAGTGT
>JAZSFV010000032.1:0-2937 GCA_045532395.1 Acutalibacteraceae bacterium | reverse complement strand
ACATATCCCACACGCTATATTTAACACCGCCCATTGAAATATCGGCAATGTTGAAGCTGATTTCTCTTTCTTCATCGTCAGTGTTGAAAAGAGCAACATATTTGCATTTTTCGCCTGAAGATGTCCAGATAATTTCACCTTTGCCGTCAGTTTCTTCGCGCTTGAACTGTCTTGCTCCGTGGGAATTTTTGAGCATATCGATAAGTTCTCTGTTTTGAAGAAGTGAAAGCGTAAATTCATCATTTTCACGCATTTCACCGCCCATCATAAGCGGAGAACGGAAAATGCCCCAGAGAGTCATCATTGTTATCTGTTCATCGTGAGTAAAACGTGTGTAACGGTTTCTGTATTGGGGAAGTTTTTCAGTAATCTGGATTCTGCCTAAAGGAAGCATATCGCAATCAGGCCATGCACCGGGCTGTACATATTCCTGCCATGCATAGCAACGCTCAAACATAGCGTGAAGCTTGCTCCACTCGTCCCAGAAGTCACCTGTCATTCGCCACATGTTTGCGTGTTTTGCAAGATGTTCATGTTCTTCAACGGGAGCAGGTCCGGGAGAAAGGCTCAACACCATGTCACGTCCGCATTTATCAATGGCTTTTCTTATCATTTCAATTTCTTTTCTTGCAGAATAAGGGTTGTGTGGGAAAATTTCTGTGTTGGCAATATCGTCGCACTTGATATAGTCCACATCCCATGAAGCATAAAGTTCAAAAATTGAATCATAATATTCCTGCGCACCTTTTTGGTCGGTAAAAAGTCCGTACATATCAGGGTTCCATGCGCAGATTGAAGACGGATGGGCAATATCTCTTGCAGTAACACCTTCGCACTTGATTTTTGTGTTCTGATGTGCTGCCTGACGTGGAATACCTCTCATAATATGAATGCCGAACTTAAGGCCCAATGAATGTATGTAATCAGCAATCGGTTTGAAGCCTTTACCGCCTGCAGATGAGGGGAAACGTTCAACAGAGGGAATAAGGCGTGAGTATTCGTCCATGCAGAGCGGAGCGAAATAATGGTAAGCGAAACTGTCAGCAGTAGGCTCTGACCATTGAATATCGCATACAACATATTCCCAACCATAATCTTTAAGATATTTTGCCATATAATCTGCATTTGCAAGGAGTTGTTCTTCGTTTACCGCTGCGCCGTAGCAGTCCCAGCTGTTCCAGCCCATAGGCGGAGTAAGAGCTATTTTTTTATGCATGTAAATCTACCTCGTATAAATTTTTATTACGTTTATTGTATCACTTAAATAAAACAAAAACAAGATTATATTTGGCACATTCTGCATTTAATTATTGCTATTTTTATTTTTCATGATATAATTCTTTAGAGGGGGCGTTTATATGAAATATAACCTTGAAAAAATCAGACCCGACTTTAAAAATCCTGATTTCAGCGACCATTTTTCAGATGATATTATGAATGAATATATTCAGGCAACAGACGAAGGTCTTGATGTTAAAGAATACGAGAATTTATTCAAAGAAGTTGCAGAAATGCCTGCAGGCGAAACTAAAAGAAATCTTGCATATGAACTTTACGAAAAAGTCATGACTGCAAAAACAGTTGACGAATACAAATACAACGAGCCTTCAACACTTGAAGAAATTAAACTTCTGAGAAAAAAAGTTGAAACAAAAAACAATCTTCCTGACGAAGAAACTCTTAAAAAGAAAATCTACGGTGCATGGGTGGGAAGAATCTGCGGTTGTCTTTTGGGAAAAACCGTTGAGGGAATACGCTCCGAAGAAATGATTCCTTTACTTAAAGAAACAAATAACTTCCCAATGCACAGATACATAAATAAAAGCGACATCACAGACGAAATGTGCGAAAGATATAAATTCGGCTTAAAAAACAAGTGCTATGCCGATATCACTCACGGAATGCCTATTGACGACGATACAAACTACATGGTGTTATATCAGAAAATCATCGATGTATACGGCAAAGATTTTACTTCCTTTGATGTTATGAAAGCATGGACTAAGCTTATGCCTATAACAGAGTGCTTTACAGCCGAAAGAGTTGCTTATGAGAATTTCGTCCGCGGTTTTACTCCGCCCATGTCAGCAGTTTATAAAAATCCTTACAGAGAGTGCATCGGCGCTCAGATACGAGGCGAGTATTTCGTATATATCAATCCCGGCAATCCCGAAAAAGCCGCTGAAATGGCATTCAGAGACGCAAGCATTTCCCACGTTAAAAACGGTATCTACGGCGAGATGTTTGCTTCTGCAATGATTGCCTCGGCAGCAGCAAAAGACAACATGGAGGATATTATTCTTTCAGGGCTTGGCGAAATTCCATGTACATCAAGACTTTATGAAAGCGTTATGTCCGTTATTGAAGATTATCGTAACGGCACAGAAAGAGAAGATGTAATAAAAAGAATTCACAAAGAATACGATGAGCATACAGGCTACGGCTGGTGCCATACAATTCCCAACGCGATGATTGTGACTGCTGCTCTTCTTTACGGTGAAAACGATTACGGAAAATCAGTCTGCATGGCAGTTGAAGCCTGTTTTGATACAGACTGCAATGCCGCAACCGTAGGCTCTGTGCTTGGCATGAAAAACACAATTGATTCAATATCCGATGAATGGACAAAGCCCCTTGAAAACACAATCCACACTGCAATTTTCGGCTTGAGCGAAGTGAAAATTTCCGATTGTGTAGAACTCAATTTAAAACACATATAAAAACAAACCCTCACAGAAACAGATTCTGTGGGGGTTTTGCAATCGCAAAAGGTTACGATGCTTTTTTGTTTGCGATTGCATTTATTTTATCCGCGGCTGCAAGCATATTTTCCGCAAAAATTGCGTATCCTTCGTCAGGTGTTCCCACAAAAACATGTGTAACCGCACCTACGAACATACCGTTTTGTATAAGCGGTGTTCCGCTCATCCCCTGAAC
>JAZSFV010000003.1:0-5199 GCA_045532395.1 Acutalibacteraceae bacterium | reverse complement strand
ATAATTCTATTTTAGAATATTGAATAAAAATATTAAAATAAAAAGGAGCAAAAAGTCAAATCGACTTCTTGCTCTTTTTTTAAAATATAATCATTTATAAAAACTGTTTATGTAGTTGTCAACATCTGCTCTGTTACCTTTGAATGGACCTGGAGTTTCCATTTTAAGTGAAACAGTAGCTGTGGCATAGAGCAGAGCGTTTTCAATCGTGTTGATCTGTCTCTCGTTTATGTATGCAGCAAACGTTGTATCGCCTCGACCTGTTCTACCGCTGAGATTACGAGACTTAATCGGACATGTATAAAAATCATTTCCATCATATACAAGAACTTCTGTGTTATGGGTAATCATTACTTCTTTTGCACCCCATGAATACAAGATTTCTGCTGCTTCTTTTCTGTCTGAAGTTCCTGTAAGAATTTCTGCTTCTGCTGCATCAGTTTTTAAATATGTTATATAAGGCATGATTTCTTTTTTATCTTTCCAATCTTCAAAATGCATAGATCCGTCAGGATTTGCATGACGAAGAAAACCCTGAACATCTACAGCAACTTTAGACTTTGTTGATGCATATTTTATCATATCAATATCATAATCGCCATAAATCAGACCTGCAAAATGGAAAATATCAGCATCATATGGTTCGATATCTTCTTTAGTAAAGGCATCTCCCCTGCTTTTACATGAGCATTCTCTGCGTTCTTTGTCTTCAGTGAAGTAGATATTAACCATATCTGTTGATTTTTCTGAAGGTATATTAATAATATTTTCTTTCGGGATTGTGAAATGTTCAAGACGTGAAATATCTTTTTCAGCAAGTCTTGTCAACGCAAGAACATTATGTCCCAATGCGTATGCTGATGCAGATGAATATACAACGGCACCGCCAACAATTTCCATGGTATTACCCAGATGGTCTGTGTTTCGGTCAACAGTTGCGTGCCCGATAATTAATGATCTGAAATTCGACACTTAAATCTCCTCCAATTTACTTAAAAACTCATTATTTAAAAAGTCTTTAATATTTCCCTTTTTGCTATTTAAGCTCAGAATCAACTTTGACTTCATAAAATCTTCAGTCATAAAATCACTTGCAATAATATTGGCTCGTTTCAGATAATTAATATTATTTTCCAGATCTCTGATAATCTGCGGAAAATATGGTCTTAACTTCTCATCAAGTGACTTTGGTTTTGAAATCCCGATTTCTGTGCCTAAATTAGGTGTCTGCTGAATCTGGAACCAGTTAAAACCTGTGGGCTTACCAAGATCAAATAATTTCAACACTTCTTTGGCGAAATTTTCCGCTTTTAAACCATTTATACGCTTGTCCCACGGAAAATCATACTCACAGTTAACACTATAGTTATATGCTTTTTCAAAATTGTAAAGAATATATCTTTTACCTGATTTTCTTATATCGCCAACAGTAACATCGTTAATATCATCAAAACTGTTGTAGGCATGTACAGAAGGCTTGATATATTTTTCAAGAAGTGCGTTTACTTTATCCTTGTCCGCTTTGAATTTAATAGTAAATGGTCCGAATTTCTGCGGATAATATTCCCTGATATCGAATATAAAAAACTCCGAATCATTCTCTTCAATCATTTTCTGCATTGATTTTAAATCTTCAGAAAACAATCCGCCCTTTGAAATACCGTGACATACAATAATCTCATTCTTTTTGTTAGTATCAAGTCTTATGCAGAAATGACGTATACCGTATTCATATTGTTTATACAAATCACCGCTCTGACAACGTCCCATACCTTTTAAATCGTAACTGCAAGCGTTATGTGCACTAGGCATTACTACATCAATAAGCTTAACACTGTCATCAAGATATGACATCCAATTTTTTAATATGTTCATACAATCACCGATTTATATAACAAATTTCAATCTTCTTGAGCATTACTTTTTTAATTTCATCTATTGCTACTCGCATATAAATTTTCGGGTCAAAAGTATCAGGATTCTGCTTCATTCCAAGTTTAATTCCTTCTGTATATGCTTGTCTGAGTTCAGTTGCAAAATTGATTTTTGATATACCTGCTTTTATACAATCACGAAGAATATCATCACTTAAGCCTGAAGCACCATGCAGGACAAGTGGTGTTGAAACGGCAGAATGGATTTCTTCAATTCTTTTAACATTTATTTTGGGTTCGCCCTTATAAACACCGTGGACAGTGCCAACGCCTATTGCAAGCGTACTCACACCGGTTAACTCACAAAATTCAACCGCTTCACTTACTTTTGTGTAGCTTGCTTCCAAATCGGTATTACCTTCTTCTTTGCCACCTATAGTTCCCAATTCGCCTTCAACGGAAACACCAAGTGGCATAGCAAGTTCTGCGACTTCACGTGTTTTAATTATGTTTTCTCCATACGGCAATGAACTACCGTCAAACATAACAGATGAAAAACCGCAATTAATGCATTTTTCTGCTAATTCTTTACTGCTTCCGTGGTCAAGATGCATTGCATAATCAACATCCAGAATCCCGGAAGTTAAAGAACGCATCATATTAGGGTAAACAGACATTCCGCCGTAAGCCAGAGTTCTCGGTATAGTCTGTATAATTATCGGTTTTTTTGTTTCTTTCATAACTTCAGCTGCTGCAATAGCAGATTCAAGATTATCAATATTGAACGCAGGTATTGCATAGCCTTCACGGGATGCAACTTTCATTAGTTTATAACTTGAAACACAAGCCATAATATCACTCCGTCATTTTTAACTTATAGGTTTCATATTACTGAATTTGATTGTTAAATCAATATCTGGTATTCTCAGGCTTACAGGATATCCTGTGACAGAATCCTGAAGAAGAATATATTCAGTTGATTTAATTTTTCCGGTATATTTCCAATAAGAATTATCGAGTTTGGTATAGGTTGTAGTGTTCACAACAGATGTTAAGACATCAGACAAATACGCAACAAAATCCGTTTGTAATGTCTTATCAGAACCCAACTCATAGGAAACACTACCATATTCTATTTTACTGACACCATTCACAACGCGTAAAGTAAGACCTGAAATCAATTCAGGCTTCAGAATTATCACAGATAATCCTGCTGAGCGGTCATTGGTTACTTTGCATTCCATAGCAACTTTTTTATACGTGACAGTCATATTTCCTGAAAAATTCACATCAGGAATCGGTGGCACTTCTTTTTTGCAAGCACAACATGTGATTAAAATAAAAATACTCAGTAAAAACGCAATTGACCTTTTCAAACAAACACCTCTAATTTACTTTTCAGTTTCAGAAAGTGCAAAAGGTAAACAATCAGCAGTATCAAGCGGTGACATTGATATCATAGAATATTTTTCAGCAGCTATATCCCCTGCTAAACCATGTAAATATACAGAAAGAATTGCAGCATCAGCAGGATTGATTCCACTAGCTGAAAATCCGGCAATCATCCCTGCAAGCAAATCACCGCTTCCGCCTTTTGCCATTCCGGGATTGCCTGTGGTATTCACAAATGCAGATTTTTCATTCGGTAAAGCAACAACTGTATTTGCACCTTTTAACACAACTATAACATTATGTTTATGCGCGAAATCTGTCGCAACCTGTATCCTGTCAGATTGAATTTGTTCAACAGTCATACCTGTTAATCTGCTCATTTCACCGGGATGTGGAGTTAATATAACAGGAACTTTTGCAGCTTTCAGTACATTTATATTGTGAGATATTATATTTATTCCGTCAGCATCGACCACAAGCGGTACTTCAGAAGAAGCTAAAATATCGTATAAAACTGACACTGTGTCTTTATTAACACCAAGTCCGCAACCGATAAGAATAGATGTAGCTTTTGACATTGCTTTTTTAATTTCAGCAATACTTTCAGCAGATATAGTGCCGACTTCATTAAAATCGAGAGGCAAAAGCAATGGTGATGTTATTTTGGACGCTATTGCGGGATAAGCGCATTCAGGAAATGCTGCCGTAACTAATCCGGCGCCGCTTCTTACCGCACCGATAGCAGAAAGCACAGCAGCACCTGCCATCGATTTGCTGCCGCAAATTGACAAAACATGTCCGTAATTTCCTTTGTTTGATATGAAATTTCTCTTTGGTAAAAGTGCTTTTACAAAATCCTTATCAATCGAATAACAATAAGGATCGCCTGAAACACGTTGCTCATCTTCGGTGATGCCAATATTGACCACTTTTATTTTACCACAATTTTTGCTGCCTGGTAATAACACATGACAAGGTTTTGCAGCACAAATTGCTATAGTAAAATCTGCTTTTATAGCTTCGCCCATTATTTCGCCGGTATCACTGTTAACTCCGCCCGGTACATCAACAGAAACTTTATGTGCGGTTGATGAGTTGATATATCTGAAAAGTTCAGCATAAATATCTGTAACTTCTCTGGTTAAGCCGATGCCGAAAACAGCCTCAACAATAACATCAGATTTCAATAAAGCATCAAGCGCAGACGATTTATTAATGTCAAAAGTTATCATATTTATGGGCATCTGTTCTACACGTGAAAACATTTCCTGCGATAATTCTGTAACCGGCGAACCTCCTGCTAATATTATTGTAACAGGACAACCGATTTCAGAAAATTTTCTTGCGATTACGTATCCGTCGCCACCGTTATTACCCCTGCCACAGACAACTGTAATTCTTTGAGGTCTCTCCTCAGAAATGCTGTATTCTTCACGAATTGCTCTGGCACAAGCCGCACCTGCATTTTCCATCAGACGCAAATAACTTGTATCATTCATATTGGCAGCGGCTTCTGCCATTTTCATTTGTAAAGTAGTTAATACTTTCATTTTATGCCCTCACAATTACAATACTTTCTTTAAATATTCACCGGTATATGAACCTTTGATTTCAGCAATTTCTTCAGGAGTGCCGGTAGCAACAACAAATCCGCCACCCGAACCACCTTCAGGACCTAAATCAATAATATGGTCAGCACACTTTATTACATCAAGATTATGCTCAATTACGAGCACGGTGTTTCCTTTATCGACTAACTTTTGCAAAACATTGATGAGTCTGTGAACATCTGCAGTATGCAACCCTGTTGTCGGTTCATCAAGAATATAAATAGTTTTACCTGTCGACATACGCGAAAGCTCCGTTGACAACTTCACTCGTTGTGCTTCGCCACCTGACAATGTAGTTGCAGGCTGGCCTATTTTAATGTAAC
>JAZSFV010000213.1:0-2895 GCA_045532395.1 Acutalibacteraceae bacterium | reverse complement strand
TCTGTTGTGCCTGTAAGAGCGAGAGGCTGACGAACGATAAGTTTGAGTGTTTCAAGACCGAAATAATCGTCGATGTCTCTGTCGTTGATTGTGATTTTACCTGTTCCTGCATAAACACGAACTCTTGCTACTGATTTCTTTCTACGGCCTGTACCATAGAAGTAAGGACTTGTTTCGTACATCTTAAATTACCTCCCTTTCTTAGAATTCCCAAGCTGTGGGCTGCTGTGCAGCGTGCTTGTGTTCTGCGCCTTTGAAAATGCGAAGTCTTGTAAGAGCCTGACGGCCGATTACTGTTGAGGGAATCATACCTTTAACAGCAAGTTCAACTGCAAATTCAGGTTTTGTTTTCATAAGTGTGCTGTACTGAACTTTCTTCATGTTACCGATGTAACCTGTGTGATGATAGTACATTTTCTGGTTAAGTTTGTTGCCTGTAAGAACAACTTTTTCTGCATTGATGATGATTACGTGGTCACCGCAATCCATGTGGGGTACGAATGTGGGTTTGTGTTTGCCTCTGAGAAGTTTTGCAGCCTCAACAGCAACGCTACCGAGGGTTTTACCTTCTGCATCAATCACATACCACTTACGGCTGATATCTGCCGCTGTAGGCATATAAGTTGACATAATCTTTTCCTCCCGATTAATACAATATTTATTTTCCTGAGTTTTCAGGGGTTTAACGGGTGACCCCAAAACTCACAGTACCTGCATATATTAACATATGGTTATTTTTTTGTCAATACCTTTTTTAAACTTTTTTAATTTAACATTTGCAATCTCTTGTTTTCTCGTTTTTGCTCGTTTTTTCTTCGATTTCCTCATTTATGATTTTTAAAAAATTTTGCAAAAATTTCAGGAGGGGGAAAATCCCCTCCCTTAACTTATAAAATCAGTCCATTTTGCCGTTATCAAAAAGTTCCAGAGCCTTTACACTTGCTGCAAAACAGTTGCCGAGACCCACAGTATCCATGTTATCGAAAGAGTCATATCTTGTGTGATAATATCTTTCAATTTTATGGTTAAGGCCTGTAATACCTGCCGCTCTGTACCCTGCCTGAGTAAACGCTGCCGAGTCACAGGCACCACCGAAAGGCGGAACCCAACCTTTTTTACAAGGTACATTGATTTCGTCTGCTGCTTCCATAAATAAATCGCAGACTTCTTTATCAGCCTTTATAGTACCGTTCATGTCACGGTAGTTCGCCATAAGATATTTAGGGTCGTGAATAGTATCATAAGCATAGAAGATTGTAGGCACATCCCTAAACTCATCTCCATGCATTTCGCACCATGCTTTCGAGCCACGCAGACCACACTCCTCGGAGCCTGTGAGAATGACGGCAATTTCAGTATTTTCAAGTTCAACGCCCTCATCTTTGAGCGCCTTGAGAATTGAAATACCCATATAACAACCTGAAAGGTTATCATTTGCACCATCAACAACTCTGCGATAATTTACAATAAAATAAAGACCTATTGTGAAAGGCACGAATATAAGACCATATAGAGCAATTTTAACAACAGAATCACTCACATCTGCCACGCCAAAAGAGAAACCATTCTTCACGATATACCAGATTGAAAGCACCGCATAATAAAGCGCCGCAATAACAACCGATACCATGTGACATTCAAAGCAAACACCGCCAAGAGCGTAGTTTACGGGCCATTCCCACACTGCATCGGGGTGACCGTTAAAAACAATTCTTCTTTTCGTTTCGCCTTTACATTTCTTTATTGCAGTAACATTATGGCTTGTTTTTTCTTTAAAAAACGGGTCAAGTACTTTTTTATAAACGCCGAATTCAAGAATAACCGCCGCAAAAGCTGCTATAACGAAAACAACAGACAAGGCAGGGAAAAAGAAAAACGACAATATAGCTGCAAGAACAAAAGAAGCACTGAAAAACGCCCAACCATAAAAAGCCACAGGGTGGACCTTGAAAGATTCAACCTTTACTTCGTCACAGCCACAGTCTTTTTCAAGCACTTGTGCCATATATTCGCAGGCATCTTTTTCGCCTTCTGAGCCGGGGTCTCTTTTTCCGAAAGATTTGATAATATGGGTGATTTCTTTGACCATATAACCGGCCGCCCACTCTTTTTTATCAATTATATTTTTAAGATTCATACACTCAATCCCTTATAATGATTGTAGTTTGTCGAAAAACTGAAAAGCATTTCAATAATCGACTTTTCATAAACAATATTAAAAAACATTTCCAAACGCAATACACGCCTGGAAATGTATTTCAATGATTTATTTAAGCATTGTAACCGATTTCGATTGCGCCAAGGTTAACATCGAGCATATCCTGATGTCTTGCTGAAACAACATGTGAAAGAGCTTCTTTTACGTTATCGTAAGCGATAACATCGCATTCTTTCATAAGTTTACCTGCGATAATCATGTTAGCAAGCTTGGGGATATTGTTTTCGTTAGCAAGCTGTGTTGCAGGAAGATAGAAAACTTCAACGTCGTCTCTTTCAACTTTTCTGCCGATAAGAGAACTGTCAAGAATAATCTTGCCGCCTTTTTTAACTGTACCTTCGTATTTATCAAGTGAAGGCAAGTTCATAGCAACGAGAATGTCGGGTTCATCGATAATGGGAGAACCGATGGGGTCGTCGCTGATGATAACGCTACAGTTAGCAGTACCACCACGCATTTCAGGGCCGTATGAGGGAAGCCAGCTTACCTGCTTGCCTTCATCAAGACCTTTGTATACTAAATATTTACCTACGAACAGAACGCCCTGTCCGCCGAATCCTGCAAAGAGGATGCTGCATGATTTACTCATTTTGTTTCCTCCTCTGCATAGATATCTTTATAAACGCCTAAGGGATAATAAGGCATCATATTTTCTTCGAGCCATGTAAGTGCCTTTT
>JAZSFV010000117.1:0-2129 GCA_045532395.1 Acutalibacteraceae bacterium | reverse complement strand
GATTTCTACGCCGGCAGGAAGCTCAAGACCTGTCAGAGCTTCAACAGTTTTGTTTGAAGGTCTGATGATGTCGATAAGCCTTTTGTGAGTTCTCTGCTCAAACTGCTCACGGCTGTCCTTGTATTTGTGCACAGCACGGAGGATTGTTACGATTTCTTTTTCTGTCGGGAGCGGAACGGGACCTGAAACCTGTGCATTTGTACGCTTTGCAGTTTCAACAATCTTTTCTGCTGCTTTGTCGACAAGGTTGTGATCGTAACCTTTGAGTCTGATTCTGATTTTTCCCTTAACTGCCATTTTGATTGCCTCCTTAAAAAGTTTGGCGGGCATTGGCTTTTAAAATCAATACTGTTCCGGGTGTTTCACACTCACCCATTTTAAAAACCGAAACATGAATATGTTCCGGGATTGCATAAAAGCCCCTCGTTGCAAGCCTGTACCACAAGCGCAGGGAACGCCTGTAGCCGGTTGCCGAGATATTTCTTTCGCCCGGTTTTAAATCGGACATACTCCGCGGAAATTTCCCGTTTCTGGAACGGCCACCTCCCGCATCATCGCATATCTAGTTCGTGTTGCTGAGTTGACTTTTCTTACGCACTTTGCGTACAAAAGGGCGCAAGGGCATAGTTAACCCAGGTCACGTACTCGTATATACTACCACACTATCCTTGAAAAGTCAACATTTTTGAGCAAAAAAGTTTAAAAAAATGGCTATTCTACTAGGGTTTCGGTACTTTTACTACATATTGTACAAACCTCGGCCCGCATATTGACTATTTTGTGCATTTTAACATAAAATATCCATTATTTTCTACATAACAACCAATCTGAATCAGGTCTGAAACGCCATTTTTACCCGTTTTAAATTGTAAACTTTTTGTGAACAAATTAATTTTTGCCCAAAAAACAAGAAAATCAGGCAGTTTTACTTGATTTCAACTTGCTTTAGTTTACTTTTCCGGAAGCACCTTAATAACCGCCACTTCAGGCCTGTTCATAAATCTTATAGGCAAAGGATAGTTTCCCAGCCCACTGGAAATAAAGAAATCGGTGTTTTCATATTTATGTACACCTTTTACAAATGCATTTTTATCGTTCATTTCAGGAAACCAGCCTGCAGTACCATATACCCCGCCTACAAAAGGTAGCCTTACCTGACCACCGTGAGTGTCACCGCAAAGGCATAAATCCATTCCGAACTCTGCAAAGGCTTCTTTATTGCAGACATGAGCCAGTAATATATTGTATTTACTGTTATCAAGCTCAAATTCATTATTCAAATCAAACGTAGGACTATAATAAACATTATCAATACCGTAAACTCTCACATCAGTTGAGCCGACGCGTATATCTTCATACAGATAATCAAGCACATGCACACCATTGTTTTTTAATTGCGCATTAAACTCCTCATCGTTGTCATGTTCACCATTAACATAATAAACCGTATGATTTTCAGCAAGTTTCTTCATAAGTTTAAGAGCGTTTGTTTTACCCTCCTCGCTCTGATATGTATACATATCCCCCGTAACTGCTATGAAATCAGGGTTGCATTTTTCAATGCGTTTTATAAGAGACGAATTATTAATGCCGAAACTGAAACCATGAAGGTCGCTTATCTGTACAATAGTAATTTCATCTTTTACTTTATTGCTTACTATTTCTGCCTTTGTTGTTTTCAGAGTAAATGTAGAGAAAAGCCACAAGCAAAAAACAACCGCACAGAAAAAGAGAACTCTCAGTCCCACATTCTTTTTAGTTTTTCTTTTTGTAGTGTTCTTCATTTGTGTCCCTCCTTTACATAACAGTATATACCATAAGGACCGCATATACAATTAAATTTTCTTAAAGTTGAAAAGAAGAAGGCGACTATCTTCCGATAACCGCCTTTTAAATTATAAGTATCAAAGACCAAGGTCAAAGATTACGTCGTATTCAGCTGTTGTGCCATCTGCAAATGTTACTGTCATTATACCTTCAACATTTGATGTATTTGATGTCTTGTAAACAACGTATGCATCTGTTCTGTCTGCAAATACGCCGTTTGCATCTTTGATTTCTACTGCCAAACCACTTTTTGTGCTTGTGTAGATACCTGTCATTGTTTTGCCGTCCGCTACTTTAATTGT
>JAZSFV010000168.1:0-4924 GCA_045532395.1 Acutalibacteraceae bacterium | reverse complement strand
TATTTCTACGGCAGCCACCACGTTAACGACATGACACCTTTTTACCATGTTGTTGAAGAAAACGGTGAATACGAAATCGTCCACGGCACTGACGAAATGAAAGACCAGAAAAACGCGACAAAATATATTCATGAAGAAATCACAAACTGGATTACTGAAACTGTACATAATTCAGACGAACCGTTCTTTGCTTATTATGCATCTCCATGGCCTCATGCACCTATTTTTGTTGGTGACGAATTCAAAGGCAAAACAGGTCTCGGCGACTATGCAGACTGTGTTGCAGAGTTTGACTATTATCTCGGCGAACTTTTCAACACACTCGAAGAATTAGGCGAACTTGACGATACGCTTATTATTTTCACAAGCGACAACGGTCCTGCACTTCAGGGTTCGACAAATGAACTCCGAGGCGGTAAATATCTGGCTTATGAAGGCGGACAGAAAGTACCTTTCCTTATCCGTTGGGATAACGGCAATCTTTTTGAAAGCGGTTCAAGTTTTGATGAAAGCGCAACTCTGGTTGATTTATTCCCCACACTTATTGATATGTGTTCAATTTCAGGTAACGGCAAAGAAAATTATTTACCCTATGACCGCGTGATTGACGGCACATCAATGATGCCGATTTTTGAAACTGAAACACCAATCCACACTATTAAAAACCCCATTCTCCATATGAAACGAGAAAAAATCAAAGCTATTCAATATGCAGTCAGGACAGAAGACGTTTTGAAAGAAAACCCTGACTACGAATATGACGTAGTGACCAAAAATGAATACGTTCAGTTCAAATATTTCCAGAATATCCAGAATGATAACTCTGCTTTCTTTGATAAATTCAGGAAAAACTGGCTGCATATTTTAACTGACGACAGCGGTGAAAACTACAACAGAACACCTGTTTATCCCGGCATTGCAGAAGAAATGGACAATAGAATGGACGAAATTACGGCAGATTTCAAGAATAACAGAAGAGGTATAAAATAATGCCACCCCTTTCAATAATGATAAAGCCTGCATCAAGCCTTTGTAACCTTGACTGCAAATACTGTTTTTACCACGACGTTGCAGAAAACAGAGAAGAAAAAAATCTGGGCATCATGAAAACAGAAACTGCAGAAAACCTTATAAAATCTGCTCTTACGTTTGCAGACGGATGCTCTGTTGCCTTTGCTTTTCAGGGCGGAGAGCCCTTGATTGCAGGTAAAGAATATTTTGAAAATTTTGTAAAACTTACAGAAAAATATAACGTAAGAAATTCTGAAATTTTCTTTTCAATCCAGACTAACGGGCTTTTGGTTGACGATGAATGGGCAAAGTTTTTTACGGAAAACAAATTTCTTGTCGGTTTAAGCCTTGACGGTGACAGAGAGGCTAACAAATACCGCGTTGACCATAACGGGCAAAGCAAATTTTTCACAACTTTATCTGCAGCAAATATTCTTCGCGATAATAAAACAGAATTCAATATTCTGTCAGTTATGACGGGAGCAAGCGCCAGAAGAATTGACACCATTTATACCTACTTAAAATCAAAAGGTTTCAGGTATTTACAGTTTATCCCCTGCTTGCGACCTTTCGGAAGCAACGAAGAATCAGAACTTTACATGACTAATGAAGATTACGAATATTTTCTTACTCACGCATTTAATAATTATGTAAAAGACTTTGTACGCGGAGATTACGTAAGCATAAGGCAGTTTGACAATTACGTACGTCTTTATCTTGGCGACAGAGCAGAACAATGCGGAATGTGCGGTCATTGCACACACCAGTTTGTAGCAGAAGGTAACGGTAACATCTATCCTTGCGACTTTTATTGCACAGACGAATGGTTACTTGGCAATATAAACGAGCAAGACCTTGAAACAATGGCAAGCTCCAAAAAAGCAAAAGACTTTTTAAGAGAAAGCCTAAGCATTCCCGAAGAATGCAAAAAATGCCCCTATTTCCCCATTTGCCGTGCAGGCGGATGCAAGAGAAGCCGTCAGGACAGAAACTATTGCGAGGCCTATAAGGGCTTTTTCAAATCCTCATTACCATTATTCAGAATGTTCAGGAAGTGATTAGTTGACTAAACTTGATACACGCCTTAAAATGGCAGCAGAAGAAGTAAGACAAGGCAAAAGAATTGCCGATATCGGCACAGACCATGCTTATCTCCCCGCTTATCTTATCGAAAACGGAATATGTCCCTCTGCGATTGCTGCAGACATCGGCAAAGGTCCTTTGGAAAATGCCAAAAAGGTTGTAAGCACTTCAAAAGATTTAACAGAAAAAATTGAGCTTCGCCTTTCTGACGGATTAAAAGAAATCAACGAAAACGAAGCAGACGATATTATAATTGCAGGCATGGGCGGAATACTTATTGCGGAAATTTTATCTGCCGCACCATGGGTTAAAAACAAAGAAAAACGTATTATTCTTCAGCCTATGTCACACGCGGAAGATGTGAGAAAATATTTGTGCGAAAACGGTTTTGAAATTATCAGAGAAAAAGCCAGTACAGACGGCAAACATAATTATATTTTAATCGTTGCCGAATTTACTGATAAGCAAAACGATAAGGACAATGCGTTTTATTACAAAGGTCTTATCCAGCATGACAAATCAGAAGTTGCACAGAAATATCACCGGATGCGTATGGCGAGTCTTATAAAGAAACGTGATGCTCTTAAAAATGCAGGTAAGGATGTTACTGAAATTGAAAACATAATAAACGGATAAATAAAATGCCTGAAACGTTAAAGTTTCAGGCGTTTGTTTTTATTTTCTTTTCGGGCACACTTTCATGCATATTCCGCAGACTGCACCCCTGCCGATATTTTTAAATTCTTTTTTCATGAATTCACTGCATTTTTCAGGGTTAATGATTTCTTCTCTTTCCGTACCCTCTGTATAAACTTTGCCGGTCAATGCCTTTGCAGGGCAAGCATCGACACATTTTGTACACTCTCCGCAAAGATTTTCTTTTATAGCTTCTCCTACATTTTCAAAAGGACAGTTTGTGAGAAGTGTGCCGAGTCTTACAGCAGGACCAAAAGATTTGTGAATAAACATATTGCTTTTTCCAATTGCACCAAGCCCCGAAAGGCAGGCAACCATACGTGAAGAAATAAGCCCTTTATAATTCCAACCGTCTTTATTTATGCTTTGCGATGCACCCACAGGGATATATTTATACCCTGCATTCTGCAAAAACATACCCGTCATCAGAATTGTTCTGTCAAGAAATGCATTTACCGTTCTGTAGTGATGAAAATATGTATGTGTCGGTGCATTGTCAATTTCATCAATTACCGCTTCTGACAGACGCACAACAAAACTTACGGCATATTCCATGCCATTTACAGGTTCTTTAAGTTTTGCAAAGCCTACATCACTTACGCCAAGAGACAATATATAATTTTCCAAATTTTTCTGAAAATCCATTTTTACACCTTCGTAAATTCAAAATACTTACAGTCATATAAAATACGTGAAAACAAAAAATATTGTAGAGGTGAAATAA
Source organism: Acutalibacteraceae bacterium (assembly GCA_045532395.1). Taxonomy (GTDB): domain Bacteria; phylum Bacillota; class Clostridia; order Oscillospirales; family Acutalibacteraceae; genus SIG575. The sequence goes on along the minus strand of JAZSFV010000168.1, from coordinate 1,410 downwards.
ATGACTGAAGAAGAATATTTAAAAGCACGTATCCGGGAACTTGAAAAAAACGCAAATAAATTCCTTATATCCGAAAAACACCGAAGAAACCAGCTTGTGGCTCTTCGGTATTATAAAAATCAACTCGAGCGACTTCAAAGTCATTACGATGCGTTATAATCTGTTCCGCACAAAACTTTCATATCCGCTTTCTGCTTTCCTACAAGTTCAAATTTTCCGTCAATGAACTGGAATGCAGAAACATACATAGTCATCTCATGAGTACCAATTTTAAGTTCGTTGCTTAATTTTACAGAATTCAGGCATTTACCGGGAACAACACCCAATGATTTGAATACCAGCACATCGTTTTCATCATAAATTGAAAACAAAAGAATTTTGTTGCTGTATGTGGGGTTTGAAAAACCGACTGCCAATGGTGAATCAGGTGTGTTTGCATTAATTTCTGTTCTTGCATAGAAATCAAAGTCGTTTTTGTCACCTTTGGCATTCATGCCTTTTACCATTGCTTTCTGTTGCTCATCAGTAATTGCGATACTGCTTACCTCACCGTCTGAATATGACCTACCCGTATAAATACCGGGATAGCATTCCATATCAGCAAACTTATTTGCAAATATCAAAGCCATTACCGTAATAACAACAAAAACAACCGCTACTGTAATTATTATATTCTTTTTGGTTGATTCTACTTTATCAAGGCTGAAATTTTTAGAAGAAATTTTTTCTTTTAAATCTTTGGCAACTTTTTTTACTGACTTCTTGTCTGAAGTATCTTTCTTTGCCTTTTCCTTTGCAGGCTTTTCTTTCTTCTGTTTTACTTCTTTGACTTTCGCAGGCTTTTCTTTCTTTTCTTTAACTGCTTTTACTTCTTCTTTTTTATCTTCTTCAGGTTTAACTTCTTCAACTGGCTGAACAGGTGCAATTTCTTCTGCAATTTCTTCATCCTGAACGGATGCAGTTTCTTCTTCAACTTCTTCAATCTGAACGGGTACAGTTTCTTCTGCCGCTTCTTCTGTGGGTTCAGTTGTTTCTTCAAAAGCCGCTGCTTCTTCTGTTTCAACAGTTTCGGTTGTTTCCGGAACTTCTTCCGCAGTTTCAACCGAAGCTTCTTCAATCTGAACAGATACAGTTTCTTCTTCAACTTCTTCTGCAGTTTCAGTTTCTTCTGCTTCTGTTTCAGTTGTTTCATCTACTGCTTCTTCTGTTTCAACTTCTGTTTCTGCAGGTGTAATTTCTTCGGCAATTTCTACTGACTGGTTTTCAGGAGCTTGTGTTTCTTCTTTAACAACAGTTTCAACTGCGTCTTGTTTTTTGACTTCAGGCTCTGCTTTTTTAGTTTCTTTGGATTTTTCTTTTTTGTTTGTTTTTTCCTTGACTTCAGGAGTTTCTTTTTTCTTAAGCTTTTCC